>JAEZKD010000221.1 GCA_023415655.1 Bacillota bacterium
ATCATAGACAGTTGATTAGTCAGATCCCGGACGAGTTTCCATACAATATCTCAATTGATACCAAACTAATGATTCGAGTCCTTGATAATTTATTCTCCAATGCACTCAAATACTCTAATGCAGGAGATCAAATTATCTGTAAGCTAGAAAAACTCAATACAGCAGCTCTTCAATTTGATGTAATAGATACTGGAATTGGAATTCAAGAAGAAATTAGACAACATATCTTTGAGAGAACCTATATGGGCTTAAAGGCGAGAACACCAAACGAAACTACTGGCTGTGGTCTTGGTCTTTCAATTGCTCAGTCAATCATCAAACGACATGATGGAGAAATCTGGTGTAATAGTGAATATGGAAAAGGGAGCTGCTTTTCCATAACACTTCCAATCATTAAATCATAAATATATAGAAGAAGGTAATACTATGTTAAAAGTCAAAAGAATCAAAATCGCATTTATCCTATTATTCGTATTCATTACCATCTTTATGGTTATGGGCTTTAACACAAGCTTGGTAGTTACGAACTATATTTATCAGGACTCTAAGTTGCCTGCAGAATTCGAAGGATTTCGAATTGTCTTTCTCTCTGACTTTCACTGTAAACCCTTTGGAAATCGGCAAGAAACATTAATCAAGAAAATAACTGAATGTAATCCAGATATCATAGTAATCACTGGAGATGCCATTGACTCCACGCACAATGATTTAACTCAAGTTTCTGCTTTACTATCTGGAATAAAAGATTTATGCCCAATCTATGCGATTTCGGGCAACCATGAGTTTGATGATTGGCAGCTATTCCAACAACTAAAAGACACTTATCGTACCTATGGAGTTGTATTCCTTGATGATTCGTATGTTACAATATCAATAGGTGATGCAAGTATTGGATTATATGGTGCACGTTATCAAGGTAAGTACTATACCAATGAAATCAAGGCTCACACTGCGACCAACACGAAATTTAATATACTTCTTGCTCATGATGCCTCAGAATTCCAAGCGACCAGCTTATTCGGGTACAACCTAATACTATCTGGCCATACCCATGGTGGCATCGTTCGACTTCCTTTGATCGGTGGACTAATTAATAATAATGGTTCTTTTTTCGCTGAGTATGATTCTGGTCCCTATCAGCTAAATGGTTCTACACTCATATCAAATCGTGGCCTTGGGGATTCCGTGTTGCCACGGTTTTATAATCGACCTGAAGTGGTATGCATTACTTTGGAGCAACTATATTAGAATTGAAAATAATGCTTAACATTTCTTTGCTTAAATAATCTCTATAAAGTTGTACTCCTTTAACTCATTGACAAAATTAATGACGGATTGTTTACAAGTTGCTTCATCAATATCGAATATTGATAGCAGCTGGTCTACCACTTCGCCAATCTCCACCTCTTTGCCTAACATATCCCATATATCATTGGCTGCTCCCTTTAACATAAAGTATTTTCCTGTTTCAAAGTCAATCATAACCTTTTCCCCAGCCAAATCAGTCACATCAAGTTTTTTCTTTAATACTAGTTTACTTTTCTCATTCATATGCAACCCACTCTTTCAATCTACTATTTTTTTGTTAAGCCTAATAACTTCATCAGTGATAACCGATGTTCTGTGATCCGTATTTTCTCTGAACTACTATACCAATCTTCTCGTTTTTTCACTCGCCGGATACCGAATTTTATCCACCGATGAAACCATGCAAATGGTAATAATATCTTATACTTCCTTGCATAACTATAATCTTTAGACAGTGACTTGACTGTAGGAAAGATGATTCGAAGCCTTTGAATTACTTTGGAATCAGAAATAGCAGCTTCTCCAGCAAAATAAGGAGTCATTGTCCCAAGTATCTGCCAGGAGGCATTCTTCTTTTTCACTACTTCTCCACAGGCAATAAGATCTAAAATCACAGACTCCAATTTTACTATGTCTATGATTTCTCTTCTTTCCAATACCTTTTCATCTAAATGAAAGTAGTGTATTCCTATTGAAAAGATATATTGAGTAAATGTATCATAATTTGCTAAAGATATTTTTTCCCAGAACTCATCCCAATGAATAAAACTGTAATATCGATTCACATATAATACGATGTCAGTGATATATCGAATTCCAACCCCCTGAAGTGAAAAGTGTTTCGCGATGTGAAATAATTGATAGATTAGATGCTCGGTATATCCTAATGTTGTTACCTCTATGCCATTGCATACAGTCAGTTGAATCAGGGTAGACTTATCTACCAAATTCATTTTCTCAAATACTTCAATTTTACTTCCCTTATAGTCTTCATAGATGGAATAATGTAATTCGATTTTATGTTTTGATTTGACAGAATAAAAAACTGGTACTTCCTCCTTAGACCCCGTTTCCAGTATTTCATATCCAAGGTCTAAAAGAAGTTGAACTGCCTCTTTTGATTGATCTAAAGATACAAAAATATCTGTATCACGGGAAGAACGCAGCTTATATTGTGGGTATAAATCAGCTAATACGCACCCCTTAAACAACACAAACTCTAATCCTCTTTCTTTGGCTCCTATTAATACTCTTTTTAGCTCCTCATATATTAGTGACTGTTTTATCATCTGATAGGTAGCGTTAGCCTTCCACTCGTACATGATATCGTCACTTACATCTGGGGCTATTTTTTCTTTCACTGTACTATATAGGATAGGTGCCAAGTTATTCACTTTAGCCATGGTATATATTTCTTTATAATCCAATTCTGAGATGTCGTAAGAGTCCTTTGATTTTCCATGCAATGCAAAATCAACCAGATGTAAAAAACCATCTATTTTTTGTTCCATATTTGCCTCCGATTAACTCCAGTTAGTTAACCTTCTTATTATTTATTTTTACTTCACGATCACAAAATTGAAGCACTGATAAACGATGTGTAATTAAGATGCAAGTCATGGATTCTGACATTTGCCTAATTCCATCTAGTACTTTTATTTCAGTTTGTTCATCGAGCGCTGAAGTTGCTTCATCTAGAATCATTAGTGGTGCCTTTCGAATTACTGCCCTTGCAATTGCTATTCTTTGAGCTTGTCCCTCAGAAATGCCATGTCCTTTTTCTCCAATGATTGTATCCATTCCATTCGGAAGTTCCATTACAAAATCATAGGCACATGCAATCTTTAGTGCTTCAATGATTTCTTTTTCACTTGCTTTTAGATTCCCCATCTGGATATTTTCGCGAATCGTCCCACTAAATAACGTGTTTCCCTGAGGAACATAAGATATAAACTCTCTAGCACCAGCATTGACCGACATAGCTTCACCAAATGAATTCCGATATTCTATGTTTCCTTCCTGCTTATTTACAAAAGACATAATTAAACGGACTAAAGTTGTTTTTCCAATACCAGATTCACCGATAATAGCAACAAACTCTCCCGGTCTAATATCCAAAGAAACATCTTGCAGAATAGTTTCATCCTTTACATATCCAAAGTCAAGATTTTGAATATGGATTCCAACCTGTGCTTGACTCATTGTTACTGCAACTTTATCTTCTTCCTGAATTTGTTGCAATGGAATAATTCTTTCGGTTGATGCCATAATTGATATGATACTTGGTATACTTTTGGATAAGAGTAATATTGGAGACTGTATTTTATTTACTAAAGATAGAAAAACCGTCATTGTACCATAGGTGATATTTCCATTCACAATCTGATAAGCCCCAAAACAAAAAGCAACTATATAGCCGACATGAAACGTTAAAGATAGTATTGTCGTGCTTGCTACTCCGACTATCCC
>JAEZKD010000305.1 GCA_023415655.1 Bacillota bacterium
TTGCTACTGGAGAAGATATAATTTCAAAAATAGGTTATTGCACGCTAATTCCCAGTGAGAAAAGAGCACCGGCAGCATGCTATACTTCTGAATATTTTGGGCTTCTTCAAGCTATCAATAACTTAAGGATTAATAGTGATCAGTTGAAATATAATTTCTCTCAAGAAGAAAGAAACATGATTATTGATTTAGCTCACGAGAGTGAGAAAATAAAGTATTCAGATATTAGAAAGATTTTAAATTTAGACATTCAATATTATTTTAAAGCTCATAACATTTATAATGCTAAGACTGGAAAGGATGATGAATGTAGACTATTCTATTCAATGAAATTTTACCATCAACTTAGAAGGAGTTTTCCGAATGAGATATGGGAAAATATAAAATCTGATGTTACAAAACTTAATAATTTAGCTTATATATTAACTGTGTATAAGGATGATATAGATATTACTGACAACCTTAAAAAAAGTGGTTTGGAAGATACTCTACTATACCAAAATAACCTACCTATTTTCAGTAAATTTAAAAATCTTTCAATAAGTGCTATGAATAGAATTATTCCATTTATGGAAAAAGGAAGCTTGTATAGTGATGCTTGTGCAATGGCAGACCTTAATTTTCAAGGAGAAAATAATGCGGAAAGGTCGGAGAAGTTACCTTGGCAACCAATAGTGGATAACATTTCTAACCCTGTGGTATTGAGGTCACTAACACAAACTAGAAAGATAATAAATGCAATTATTAGCAAGTATGGAGCACCTTACATGGTAAATATAGAGCTAGCTAGAGAAACAGGAATGACTTTTGAAGAACGTCAATTGTTAAAAAAAGAGCAAGAGAAGAATAGGAAAAGTAGAGAGGATATCGCAGATTTCATTTTGAATCAGGGCAGGATGGTTACTGGGAAAGATATTCTTAAATGGAGATTATGGAAGGAACAATCTGAGCGGAGTGCTTACTCAGGCAAAGCTATTACTATCACTGACCTTCTTAATGATTCTATAACTCAAATAGATCATATTATTCCCTACAGTAGAAGTATGGACGATTCTTATATGAATAAAGTATTGGTTTTTACGGAAGAAAATCAGACAAAAAGAAATTTTACGCCATTTGAATTATATGGAGGTAGCAGTACATGGGATGAATTTGTTGATAGAATTAAAAGTATGAAATTGCCACATTCAAAGTGTAATCGCATACTGAAGAAATCTTTTAGCGAGAAGGATTCTGATGAGTTTATATCAAGAAACTTAAATGACACGAGATATATTTCTAGATTCCTTAAAAATTATATAGAAAAATATTTAAAGTTCCAAGATGAATCACCAGATATGCCAGTAGTCTGTGTAAATGGACAATGCACAGCACAACTTAGGTCAAGGTGGGGATTAAATAAAAACAGGGAAGAATCTGACTTACATCACGCAATAGATGCAATTGTAATAGCTTGTACAGATAGAAAACTAATTAAAAGGCTGACAGAGCATTCAAAAAATAATGAACTTCATTATATTGAAAATAATAAGTTTCCTGTCCCGTGGGACAACTTTAGAGGAGATGCTCTTGAAGCTATTCAAAGAATATTTATATCACGAGCCCCTAATAGGAAGATTACAGGAGCAGCTCACGAAGAGACTATACGTTCCTGCAAGAAATTTAATGAGAGAATTACAATAGTAAAGACCCCTCTAACAAGAATAAATTTAAGTAACATAGAGAATATGGTGCGGAATCAGAGTGGTGAAATAGCCGATAAGGCAATTTATAACGTTGTAAAACAGAGACTACTAGAATTCAATGATAACCCTATAAAAGCATTTAGTACTGATATATATAAGCCCTTAAAAGATGGGTCAAATGGTCCAATAATTAGGAGCTTAAAACTTGAATCGAATTCTTCATGTGGAGTACTTAGAAATAATGGTAAGGGTATTTCTGATAACGACTCCATGATAAGAGTTGATGTATTCAAAAAAGGGAAAAAATTTTATCTTATTCCCATTTATGTTGCTGATGTAGTAAAAAGAGAGTTGCCTAATAGAGCTATTGTGGCAAATAAGTCTGAGGAAGAATGGGAAATAATTGATGATTCTTTTCAGTTCTTATTTTCTTTACAATCAAATGATTACATTAAGATAAAGACGAAAAAAAAGATTATTGAGGGGTATTATAGAAGTACTGATAGAGGAACCGCAAAAATATTGATTATGCCTCATTATATTAACAAAAGAGATTCATTAATAGGTATAGGTTCAAAACTGGCAATAAGTATTGAAAAGTATAATGTGGATATACTCGGTAATAGAACTTCTGTAAAAGGAGAACCGAGGCGTGGGATGGAGAAATTTAATTGTCTCAAATCCAGCTAAGTTAAGGATGAGACAAAATAACTTATTAGTTGAGCAAGAAGATATTATTAGTATTCCATTGGATGATATTTGCTCAATAGTATTTGAAAGCAGAGAATCCAATATTTCATCAGCATTATTGAGTGTTCTCGCAGATAAAGATATAGCTGCATTTTTTTGCAACGAGGAACATATTCCAAATGGCGTATTACTACCATTTAGTACTCATAGTAGGCATACAAAGATTATTAATATGCAAATTCAGTTGTCTGAGCCTTTTAAAAAAAGGTGTTGGCAGAAAATTGTAAAGCAAAAAATTAAAAATCAGGGGGAGTGTCTTGGATTTATGGGTTTTACCGGTAAAGATACTCTTTTAAACATAAGTGATAAAGTTACTTCTGGCGATAAGAATAATTCCGAAGCTACTGCTGCTAGATTTTATTTTTCTAAATTGTTTTACAATTTCAAACGTGGGGAAGATAGCAATATTAATATAGCTTTAAATTATGGATATAGTATTTTAAGGGGAGCAATTGCTAGAACAATTTCGTCATATGGTTTTATACCAGCTCTTGGACTCCATCATAAGAGTGAACTAAATAGCTTTAATTTGGCTGATGATTTTATTGAACCGTATAGACCAATTGTAGATATGTGGGTGAAGAAAAACATTAAGCCAGATGAGACTTTTTCATCTTATCATAAACAAAGAATTATTGGATTGTTGGAGTACGAGTGTATTACAAAAGGGCAAATTGTTTCTGTAAGGACATCTATAGATAGAGTAGTAGCAAGTTTTTCAAGTTGTTGTACAAACAACAATTTTGATTTGCTTAAATTACCGGAGCTAATGCCGCTTGGGGTATTTGAGTATGAGTGAGAAAGGTTATAGTTATAGATATATGAGAATTTTAGTTTTTTTTGATCTGCCAGTTAAAAGAAAATCTGATAGAGATAGCTATACTAAGTTTAGGAAAAATCTGATAAGTGATGGTTTTTCTATGATTCAATTCTCGGTTTATTGTAGATTATGTACTTGTCCAGAAATGGCAGATAACCATGTGGCAAAAGTTAAGTCTTTTTTGCCACCAAAAGGTTCGGTAAGGGTAATGAGTATTACAGATAAACAATATACTTCAATGATGATATTACTAGGAGAACCAACTACAAGAGAGAAAGTTGATAAAAAAATGATACCAGGACAAGCATTACTTATATGATAACTCTACTTTTTGTAAAACACAAAAGCCTTGATGCATTACTGTTTCAAGGCTTTTGTGTGTTACCATTATAGCATATCGGAGCTGGTTATGGAGCTATAACGAGAACAGAAGGTTAGTTAATTTTTAAGCAATTATAGCATATCGGAGCTGGTTATGG
>JAEZKD010000315.1 GCA_023415655.1 Bacillota bacterium
CTGTTAGATGCATTACAGCAGTAGGGAATAACAATGAAACGATATGGGCGGTATACTATAAAGACTAATCTGTATAGAAATAAACTATTTTAGACAAGAACAGCTATTAATAAAATATTATAGTAAAATGTATAATATTATTGACAAATCTATCCATGCATTGTACAATAAGCATAACGATATGGAAAGTAATTATGGACTAAGTATTAAAAATAGACAAAAACCATATATGGCCAATATGTGATTGTCAAATAAAATACAAAAGTCCATATTATTTTACAGCGTGACAATATTTAATTGAAGGAGGTATTTATGAAAAAAAGGTTATTCAGTATTTTACTTGTAACAGCTATGTCGGTTAGTTTGCTTAGTGCTTGTGGTAAAAGTGATGAAACAACTGGAGCAGATACAACTACACCAACAGAGAGTATTGGAGCAAAGATTGAAGTAAAAGAGGAAGCGTTAACGGATGTTAAAGTGGAGGGTGATTTCTCTGATGCGGATTTAACAGTATTTATCTTTGCACAAGACCATGAAAAAACAGTATACCAGTCTCTGATTGATAAATTCAAGGAAAGTACAGGCGCGAAGGTTACGTTTGAAGTTACAACCGCAGATGAATATGGACAGAAAATCTTAGCTTATAAGGCTGCTGATGAAATGCCTGATATCTTTTACGTAGGGCCAGAAGCAGTAGCTAGTAATGTAGATGATGGCTATTTATTACCGCTTGATAATTATGTGGATGCAACAGTAGTGAATAATCTTTGGGGTTCTGTTGGGAATGCTTATCGTTACGATGGTGTGACAGCAGGTACTGGTACTGGTTCTTTATATTGCTTACCAAAGGATTTTTCAACCTTCGCTTTTGCATATAACAAAGATATTTTTGATGCAGCTGGTATTCCTTATCCAGATCCAGCCAATCCATATACTTGGGAAGAGTTCGTAGAAGTTTGTAAATTGTTAACCAAAGATACCGATGGAGACGGTGAAGTAGATCAATGGGGAACAGCGAATGCACTTCAGTGGGCGTTGGATGCATTTATTTATACGAATGGTGGACATTTCTTAAATGAAGACTATACAAAAGTTGTGATCGATGGACAAGAAGAATTCATCGAAGCGTTCCAATTTTTTGCTGATTTAACAAATAAGTATGGAATCACTCCTTCTGTAGAACAAGATACAGCGCTTGGCGGATACCAAAGATGGTTGGATGGTCAGATTGGTTTCTATGCATGTGGTACTTGGGATGTTGGTGCATTCATGGATAAGAATACCTTCCCTTACAACTGGGGACTTTGTGGTTGGCCAGTAGGAAAGACTGGGGTTTCTATGACTCGTAATGGTTCTGTAGGGTTTGCTGTATCTGCTGATACAAAGTATCCTGAAGCTGCAACTGCTTTGATTACTTTATTCTCTACAGATCTTGAAGGACAGAGAGTATTGTCAGGCGAAACAACAGGTGCGTCCTTGCAGATTCCAAATATCATGGACTATGCTAAGGGTGATTTTAAAGCGAAAATTGCTGATGGTACCATCCCTTATGGTGATAATGTAGATGTAATCTTTAATTACATTGAAGGAACAGATAAATACCAAGGTATCTTCGTAGAAACAACTTATACATATAACGCAGATTGGTGGAGCGCATTCTTAAGCGGCGGTTACGAATATGTGTTAAAAGGAGAAATGACTGCAGCAGAATATTGTAAACAGGTACAACCTGCAATGCAAGAAGCATTGGATGCTGCAATCGAAATGCAAAAAGCTGCGAAATAGAGCTTGAATTCAATATTAATTTGGCCCTGTGACAGGAAACTGTCACAGGGTACTTTATACATCGGTATTAGGTAGAATGTTATAGAAAGGAATATATTATGGGGCGTGTAAGTAACAAAAACAAATTTAAATTATCAAGAATGGCCAAAAGAGAAGAAAGATGGGCTTGGCTATTTGTAGCGGCTCCGATTGTGGGATTTTTGTTATTTATGGTCTGGCCAATTATATTTGCATTTCTTACAAGCCTTACAAGTTGGAATGGAGCGAAGGGAATTGAAGGGATGCTAAAGCGTTTCAATGGCTTTGATAATTATATCAAATTATTCCATGATGCAAAGTTCTGGAAAACATTACTTACCACAGTGATTTATCTTATTGGTATTCCTGTTGGTATGATTCTAGGTCTTTTATTAGCCATGGGAATGAATCGGAAAATACCTGGAGTGAAAGTGCTACGAACAATGTATTATGTTCCAGTAATCTCTTCCCTAGTAGCAGTATCTATCTTATGGGCATGGGTATATAACTATGATTATGGATTGCTAAATGTGATTATAAAAACCCTGACAGGAAAACATGGACCGAATTGGCTCGGGGATGAAATATTAATTAAGGTATCCATCATTATCTTTATGGTATGGAAAGGACTTGGAACCTCCATAATTTTATATCTTGCAGGGCTTCAGAATATTCCTCGTACTTATTACGAAGCAGCCATGGTCGATGGGGCCAGCGGCTGGAAACGATTCAAACACATTACCCTACCGTTGCTATCTCCAGTTACTTTTTTTATCCTGATTACTACTATGATTGGTGGGTTCCAAGTATTCGTTGAGGTTCAGGTTATGACAACCAATGGTGGAATCGGTTATAGTGCAGCAACCATTGTGTATTATTTATATGAAAAAGCATTTAAAAGCTATCAGCTTGGCTATGCAAGTGCAATTGCAATTATTCTTGCAATCATTATTTTTATCATTACATTGATTAATTTTGTGGTGCAGGATAAATGGGTTAAGAATATGGAATAGGAGGTGGTACCATGGCGACAAATAAGAAAGATAATCATTCATCAGAAGTTGTATCAAGAAAAGAAAAAATTAGTAATGGCATCGTATTTGCATTATTGGTAATAGGTGCGATTATCATGGTATTCCCTTTTATTTATATGGTGATGACTTCATTTATGACGAAAAACCAGATTCTATCAGGTCAGCTTACAATCATTCCTGATCCATGGATTTTTGGTAAATATAGTGAGGTTTTGAAAAAAGGAAATTTTATTACAGGTATCATCAATACAATTAAGGTTGAGGTATTTGTATTACTGATTGGAGGCTTTATATCCTCCTTGGCAGCATTTTCTTTTGCAAAATTAAAATTTCGTGGCAAGAATGCTATGTTTATGATGATTTTGGTGACGATTATGATCCCATTTGCGGTAATTATGATTCCGCAATATGTAATGTTTACAAGATTAAGATGGACGGATAGTTTGTTACCTTTAATCATACCAGCATGCTTTGGTAATATAGGCATGATATTCTTCTTAAGGCAGAATTCTGGTAGTGTACCAAACGATTTGATGGATGCTTCAAAGTTAGATGGTGGTGGATATTTCAGAACTTTTTGGCAGATTTATTTTCCATTGATGAAAGGAGCAGTAGGAACACAGCTGACTCTGTGGTTTATGGGTATCTGGAATGATTATCTTGCACCAACGATTTTCTTACGTAGTGAAAAAACTTGGACCTTGCAGGTGGTGATTCGTTCTTTTAATACATATTATGCAATTCAGAGTGATTACGCATTGATCATGGCTGCTTCCGTGATTGCGATGATACCTACGATTGTATTATTCTTCTGTTTCCAGAGGGTAATCATCGAATCCGTTGCAATTAGTGGTATTAAATAGAAACGGAGGTGATTTCATGTCAGATTCCTCGGTCATAGCATTTTTAAATAAAATGACAGACTTACTTGTACTGAATCTCATCTGGCTGATTAGCTGTCTGCCAATCATAACCATAGGGGCGGCAACCACATCGTTATACTATGTTAGTATCGTTTCGATTCGACAAGGAGATGGATACGTGGTGAAGCGTTACCTTGCAAGCTTTAAGCAAAATTTCAAGCAAGCAACCATTCTCTGGATCCTGATGCTAGGAGTATGGACCTTAATGATTTGGGATTTACTATTCTGGTATCGAATGGGAACCAGCTTTGGAAAAGTCATGTTCTGTTTGAGCGCAATTGTTGCATTGGTGTTAGCAATCGTTTCGCTCTACATTTTTCCAGTATTAAGTAAGCTAAAAGGTACGATTCTTTCCACCATAAAGAATTCGGCTGCATTTGCGATAGGGTACTTTCCATATACCCTAATTCTAATGTTGCTTACTGGAGGATTTGTTTGGGCTAATTTGGTATCAGTTGGTATGAATGCGATTTCTTTATTTATTGGGTTTGCATTACTGACGTACATGAAGTCTTTCTTTATCTATAAGGTAATGATGAATCATATCGATGAACGTTTTGATGATTTAACGAAGTCTACATCTGAGTAAGCATAGAAAGAAGAAGTGAGAATGAAGGAAAATAAGAGAATGGATAAATTAAAATACAATACAATATGGATTGCGCAAAGAGCGGACCCTTATGTTTATAGACATAAGGACGGAAGCTATTACTTTACTGCAAGCCTTCCAGAATATGATGGAATCACTTTAAGAAAGGCAACTTCCTTAGATGAGCTGCCACAAGCGCAAGAGGTTAGAATTTGGAACAAACATGAAACTGGTCCGATGAGCTTCCATGTTTGGGCACCAGAGCTACATTACATTAATCAAACCTGGTACATTTACTTTGCTGCGGGTGAAGTGGAAGATATTTGGAAAATCAGACCTTATGTATTGGAGTGTACAGGACAGGATCCTATGAATGACCTTTGGATTGAAAGAGGAATGATGCAATGTGCAAAAGAGGATGAGTTTTCTTTTCGTGCATTTTCCTTAGATGCAACAGTCTTTGAAAACAAAGGGAAGTATTACATGGTATGGGCAGAAAAGGTAAGTGTTGGAAAACAGATATCAAATCTATACCTTGCACAGATGGAGTCGCCAACGCAATTAAAGACAGTTCAAGTGCTTTTGACAACTCCAGATTATGACTGGGAAAGAAAAGGCTTTTGGGTCAATGAAGGACCATCTGTGATACATAACAATCATAAGATTTATCTAACCTATTCTGCTAGTGAGACGGGAATCGATTATTGTATTGGAATGCTTAGTATTGATGAAGATGCAGATTTGCTTGATCCAAAGGCTTGGAAGAAAGAGAGATATCCAGTGCTTTGTTCTGATGAGAAAAAAGGAATCTATGGACCTGGGCATAATTCCTTTACGAAGGATTCTAACGGTAATGATATTATGGTTTACCATGCACGAACTGAAACTGAGATTGAAGGAAATCCATTGTACAATCCGAATCGTCATGCTATGCTGATGAAGGTTTTGTGGGATAAAGAAGGAAAACCAGTATTTGAGTATCAAAGTGAAGACGAGGTATCATAGTAAGAATATCACCTGAGGTGAAACATTAGGTAGTATAACATTGGTTTCACTCGATATCTTATACATATAGATTGAACTTAAAAAAAGCTGAATGGATTCCTTCGTATATGGAAAGGAATCCATTCAGCTTTTTTAAGTTCAATCTATTATTTATTTGAATCAATTGGACTGTAATTAATTCGCACATTAATATTTTGATTATAGTTTCCGAAATTCTTTCCATAAATGGTGAGACCACCAACATAAGTTGAGTCATCATTGACAGATAGCTTTAACCGAATTGTACTCTTATCGGTTAAATTCAAGTCATGTATGGTTACATTCGAGATTTGGAGCCCATCTATAAAGGTACCTCTCTTATTAATTACAAGAAGCTTTAACATACCATATTGGTTCCAATTTGGAAACCACCAATCAGGAGTAAAGATACCTTTGACATCACCAAAATCTCCAGGACTTGTCCAGGAACCTACAAAAGTTTCATTGAGATAAAAGGAAATATCAGAAGGCCATACATCATTGACACCAGGAGCTTCTGAACTTAATTCTGCAGAAATGGTTATTTTATCAATCTTCTGGGAAAAAGGGATGAAGTTTGGAATAATGTATTCTACATATCCTTTCGTAAACCATAAAATATCAGCATTGTATCTGTCTGGGTGAGCAAAGTATCGAGTATCATCTACTTCACCAATGAGCGCTGTCGGAGAAGCTAAGCCACAAGTTGGATATACCTGATAATTGGAATAATGACCGACCTTAAGCTCGGTTTGATACACATTGGAATTATCTTCAGGAGTTTCAAGGTCGACTAAAATTTTATCCAAGTGAACAGAGCAAATTTTCTGATTGCCATGTCCAGCAGATTCTGAGGTGATGGTAATCAGACCACAGTCCTCTAGTTGCTTGATATGGCTTGTAAGGGCACCATTTGTAATATTAAGACACGAAGCTAAATCATTCATATTCATTCCGTTATTTTCACGTAATGTTTTAATGATCTCTATTCGCATGTTGGATCCTAATGCTTTGAAGATTTTAAGCCCTTCATCCAGAGATTTGATATGAAGCATATGAGTACTCCTTTTTATTAGATATTAGATAAAATATTTTAGTTCTTTGTATAGTATTATATCAAAATTATGATGAAAATGCAAATAGTTAAAGTCGGCTAAGTAACTAGTTGTAAGTGTTTCAGAGCAGTTATAGATTGACCTTTCTGGAACATTGTGTAAAAATAAAAGTAATAGGAGGTGAGAGATGGCCAATCAAAGCATACAGCCAAAGGACCTAAAATACTATCGATTGATGGAAGATTTAAAAGAAAAGATTTTGTCTGGCGAAGTGAAAGCTGGAGATAAGCTTCCTTCTGAAAATGAGCTATCTTCCCAATATCATGTGAGTCGTCAGACAGTTCGAAAAGCGCTTTCTATACTTGGGAATGAGGGGTATATCTATGCAGAGCATGGGAGAGGGACCTTTTATTCCGAACTTGTACATCACACGAGGCGCTCAAAGAATATTGCAGTGATTACGACCTACTTATCCGATTATATCTTTCCGAGAGTAATACAGGGGATTGATACGGTACTGACAAGAGAAGGGTATAGTATTATTTTAAAGAATACACGGAATTCGAGAACGAATGAGGCGAAGTTTCTGGAAGAGTTATTGCGTAAGGAGATAGACGGAATTATTATAGAACCAAGTAAAAGTCAGATTTACTGTAAGCATATCAACTTATATGAGAAGCTAGAAGAGTATGGTATTCCTTATGTATTTATTCAAGGATGTTTTGAACAGCTTAGAGACAAACCACATATTTTAATGGATGACTGTGGTGGTGGCTATATGATTACGAAACATTTGATTGAAACTGGTCATAAGAACATCGTAGGTGTATTTAAATCTGATGATATCCAAGGGCAGAATCGACACAAAGGATATGTGAGGGCTCTACAAGAAGGAGGAATTCCCTACAATCCTGATAACATTGTTTGGTTTTACACCGAGGATAGGGTCATACATCCATATGAGAGCATTAAGAAGATGGCAATGGAGCATTGGCCGATGGATTCAATTGTCTGTTACAATGATCAGATTGCGATGAAGGTCATACAAGCTTTGAATGAAGCAGGGCTACGGGTTCCTGAAGATGTGTCTGTGACTGGATATGACAATTCTTATATGGCAAGTAGTGGTGGACTAAAGCTCACTACCATATTACACCCTCAGGAGACCTTAGGGGAAATGGCAGCAGAGCTTTTGCTTACATTAATTCAGAACAAGGAAGAGTTAAAAAATAATAAGCATGTTCTAATTGAACCTAAGATCATCATCGGGAATTCATGTCGAAATTGTAATATATAAAGTTTAAATGGCAGTTTATAAAAAGTAATCAAGGCACAGCTATTTTAGGATTGTGGAGTGAAATTATCAATGCAGAAATTCTTATTAACCCACATAAAAAACAACTTGTAAGGATGAGCGTACAAGTAATACCATGATAGTAGAAGAAACTTTAAAAAAAGGATATGAAGGAGGTATTAGGAT
>JAEZKD010000229.1 GCA_023415655.1 Bacillota bacterium
AAGATAAGATATCCCATAGCATAAGCTAGTAAGACCCCTTGAAGACGACAAGGTAGATAGGACAAAGGTGGAAGTGTGGTAACACATGGAGCTGATTGTTACTAATAGGTCGAGGGCTTAACCTTAAGATTTGTTTGTAAAACTGGTAATATATTCAATGTTTGGAAACAATTATTACAAAGAAAGTACTTTTCAAATCACAAATTATGTGATATACTTTTAAAAGTGACGTAAGTCAACTAAAAAAGTTGGCCCGGTGGCTCAGTTGGTTAGAGCGCCGCCCTGTCACGGCGGAGGTCGTGGGTTCGAGTCCCATCCGGGTCGCTACTTACTAAGGTAAGTATGACAATTTTATATCCCAGGGATCTTAGCTCAGCTGGGAGAGCATCTGCCTTACAAGCAGAGGGTCACAGGTTCGAGCCCTGTAGGTCCCACTTAACCGAAAGGTTAATATAAAGATAAGAATTTTTTGAAGGCTAGAAAAGCTACGCTTTACCTGCCATGTCAAAGGAAAATGAATATGCCGATGTGGCTCAATTGGCAGAGCAGCTGACTTGTAATCAGCAGGTTATCGGTTCGAGTCCGATCATCGGCTTACGAATTTGGATGGGTTCCCGAGTGGCCAAAGGGGGCAGACTGTAAATCTGTTAGCAACGCTTTCGAAGGTTCGAATCCTTCCCCATCCACTGATTGCTACTAACTATGAATCAGTTATAACAATCTAAAAAAAATATCGCGGGGTGGAGCAGTCTGGAAGCTCGTCGGGCTCATAACCCGAAGGTCATAGGTTCAAATCCTATCCCCGCAATTGGTTACAAAATTTAATAGAATTGAGTAACAAAAACATGCCCAGATAGCTCAGTCGGTAGAGCAGAGGACTGAAAATCCTCGTGTCACTGGTTCGATTCCGGTTCTGGGCATTTGTTTTTTGAAAGGACAAGTCCCAAGAAAAAACATGGGATATTAGCTCAGTCGGTAGAGCACTTGACTTTTAATCAAGGTGTCCCGGGTTCGAATCCCGGATGTCTCATAATTGACCAGTAAGCATAGAGCTTACTGGTCTTTTTATATCTTAAACCCTTTCCTTCACTTTCGTTCCAAGAAGTTATAATAAAGAAGTCATAATACACTATTCCTCTATTTTATCTAATATGAGATAATACTTATTAGAACAAGTTAATAATAACGAAGATTAGCAAGTAAATATAGTCATCTATAACTATTGTTTAGGAGAGAGAAGATGCAACCCCAAGTATTAGAGTTAACCAATATGTTAAGAGAAGGTAGAGAGATTGTCTTTTTTGGAGGTGCGGGAGTGAGTACTGCAAGTGGAATACCTGACTTTCGAAGTTGTGATGGTCTTTATAATCAAAAGTTAAAAAGTAAATTCACCCCAGAGGAGTTAATATCTCATACCGTCTTTAGAGAATATCCAGAGATATTTTATGAGTTTTACAAAACACATTTAATTTCTGATAGTGCAAAACCAAATCGCTGCCATATGGCATTAGCAAAACTTGAGCAAATCGGAAAGCTTAGTGCTGTAATAACGCAAAATATAGATGGATTACACCAGATGTCAGGAAGTAAGTGCGTGTATGAACTTCATGGTTCCATACATCGTAACTACTGTGTGAAATGTCATGAGTTCTATGATTTGAATTATATAAAAAACTCAGATGGAATTCCAAGATGTCATAAGTGTGGAAGTATTGTAAAACCTGATGTTGTACTTTACGAAGAGGCATTGGATGATCAGATTATCTCCCAATCGGTGAAGGCGATAGCAAAGGCAGATACATTGATTATTGGAGGTACTTCTTTAGTTGTCTATCCAGCAGCAGGTTTGATTCGATACTTTTCAGGTAAAAATCTTATTTTAATTAATAAAACTACTACAAGTGCAGACAAGGATGCAAAGCTTATCATACATGACAATATCGATACTGTTATGTATGAAGCAGTTATGAACCTATAAATATAAAGTAAAGTAAAAGTGAATATCATATTTTCATTTTGTAATAATACATGAAATTGGTAATATTTTAGTAAAATAACAATTTTATATATTGAGATATTAATGATATCATGTTAATATGGGTATGAATTAAGCGTATCGGTAATAATGTTCTAACAACCGATTGCAATTTGAATGATTCTAGGAGGAGAACATATGAGTAATATTGATACTATGTCGGTTAATGCCATTCGTGTCTTAGCGGCAGATTCCGTCCAAAAAGCAAATTCAGGACATCCAGGTCTTCCATTAGGTTGTGCAGCGATTGCATATGAACTATGGGCTAAGCACATGAAACATAATCCAGCAAACCCAGATTGGGCCGATAGAGATCGTTTCATTCTTTCAGGAGGACATGGTTCCACTTTATTATACTCCTTATTACATTTATTCGGATACGGTCTTACAAAAGAGGATTTGATGCAATTTCGTCAATTGGATTCCCTAACACCAGGACATCCAGAATATCGTCATACCAAAGGTGTTGAAGCTACCACAGGACCTCTTGGTGCAGGTATGGCTATGGCGGTTGGTATGGCTATGGCAGAAGAACACTTGGCTGCGAAATTCAATAAAGAGAATTTTCCTATTGTAGATCATTATACTTATGTTCTTGGTGGAGATGGATGTATGATGGAAGGTATATCATATGAAGCATTTTCTCTTGCAGGAACCCTAGGACTTAGTAAATTAATCGTTCTCTATGACTCCAATAAGATTTCCATTGAAGGTAGTACAGATTTGGCATTCACAGAAGATGTTGTAAAACGTTTTGAAGCCTTTCACTTCCAAACTATCATAGTTGAGGATGGAAATAATCTAGAAGAAATAGCAAAAGCAATCGAAGAAGCCAAAGCGGACAAGACACGCCCAAGTTTGATTCTATGTAAGACACAGATAGGTTTTGGTTGTCCTGCGAAACAAGGAAAAGCAAGTGCTCATGGTGAACCACTTGGTAATGATAATGTAACGGCGTTAAAGGAAAACTTAAACTGGCCATCCCAAGAAGCCTTCTATGTACCAGATGAGGTATATGCAAACTATAAAACAATTGCAGAGCAGAAGGGCCAAGAAGAAGCAAAGTGGAATGCAATGTTTGCTAAGTATTGCGAAGCATATCCTGAGATGAAAGAAGCATGGGAGAAAGAATTTGATCTTGATGTAGCGAAAGAGTTAATCTCCAATGAAGAATTTTGGAAGTATGATGAGAAGTCAGAAGCAACAAGAAATCTTTCTGGTATGGTATTGAATCGCTTAAAGGATTTTGTTCCAGGATTAATTGGTGGTGCAGCTGATTTAGCTCCATCCACTAAAACCTATATGAACCAGGAGGGTGATTTTAATAAAGAAAATCGTCTAGGTAGAAATCTTCACTTTGGTGTACGTGAGTTAGCAATGGGAGCCATCGGTAATGGTATGGTACTTCATGGTTTACGTGCTTATGTATCCACATTCTTTGTATTTAGTGATTACATGAAACCTATGGCTCGTTTATCTTCCTTGATGAGAATACCTACAACTTTTGTTTGGACTCACGACTCCATTGGTGTTGGTGAGGATGGACCAACACATGAGCCAATTGAACAGTTAGCTGTATATCGTGCAATGCCAAACTTTCATGTATTTCGTCCAGCAGATGCTACCGAAACAATTGCAGCTTGGTATAGTGCAGTAACCTCAAAGGAAACACCAACAGCTCTTGTTTTAACAAGACAGAATCTACCTCAGTTAAAAGGTTCGTCCAAAGAAGCTTTAAAAGGTGCGTACATCTTAGAAGACTCTCAGAAGGAAACACCAGATGCTATTATTATTGCAACAGGTTCAGAGGTATCTCTTGCTGTTGAAGCAAAGGAAGCACTTGCAAAGGATGGTATTGACGTACGTGTTGTTAGTATGCCTTGTATGGATATCTTTGAAGAACAGTCTGAGGAATATAAAGAAAGTATTCTTCCTAAGTCCGTTCGTAAGAGAGTTGCCGTAGAAGCGCTGATTGGATTTGGTTGGGAGAAGTATGTAGGTC
>JAEZKD010000081.1 GCA_023415655.1 Bacillota bacterium
CTTTTTCACAACAGGAATCCACACCTCATAGGTTGCATTCTCAGGATCAGCATTATAGTAAACTTCGATATCAGGAGCATTGGCATACTCATAACCTGAAGTTGGTAGCCATTCCATTACAATTCTCTTTTCTAATTCTTGTATGGACTGGTTAGTTCCTGTTCCAGTAAAGATTGCCCAAGTCATGGATGGAATGATGTATTCCTCCATTCCTTCTGGTGCTGTTTGAGTCGTAGCAACAGCAATATAGTATCTCCAATCATCATTTAAGTGACAAGCACTAACTCCAAGAATCCCTGCTGGTTCCTGATTCATCATCATTGCAAGTTGTCCGAGCGTTTGATTGGCAACTGCAGCCTGCCACATTCCTGGTACAATCTCAAAATTCTTCTCGATTTCCTTCTCAAGTGGTGCCGAAACTCCTACAATTCGAATTTCTTCTCTTTTCTCAATTCGGTATTCCATATCACTAACTCCTTTTATTGTTAATTGGAAGCTAATCGTTGGAAAGGCCTTCAGTGTAACTCCAGATTCTCTTGCCTGTGATGGAGTTATCCCATGTACACTTTTGAATGCTCGATTAAATGCAGTTGGTGATTCATATCCATACTTTAAAGATATATCAATCACCTTGCTATTTTGTTTCTGTAAATCAACAGCTGCCAATGACATCCTTCTTCTACGAATATATTCTGAGATTGGCAAGTTTGCTATATAGGCAAACATTCTTTGAAAATGATAAGTACTACACGCAGCAATTTTCGCCACCTCATCATAGTCAATCTCTTCCGTGATATGTTCTTCCATATAGTTAATTGCTTGATTTAATCGATCCATCCATTCCATCGTGTCTTCCTACCTCCAAGTATATTTTTTTATATAGGTTTCATCCTCTCTTTTGAGAGACAGAAAAAGAGAGCTAAGGATATCAAAAAGCATTCCGTAGTGTCTTAAGTAAAAGAATAAATGATACTAGTTTGAAGATAATGTAAAAAAGGGAAATATGCTATCTTATCTTCTTTATATGTAGCATTTACTTTTCTCCCCCATGATCAAATAAGAAAAGGAGCGAACCTTTTTATGAATCCATTTGAACTACAACCGAGTACAGTTGATGCCGCTTTTAAGAATTGGTCAACCATTTACTCCAAACCGTATAATAAACATGAAGTAGATCCTTATACGAAGACAAGATGCATTCTTATGAATGGTACTGAATTTGAAGCAGTTTGGTTCTCTCACCAATTTTCAAGAAACTGTCCAGATAATGATCTACGCAGAGATCTTGCTTTAATTCGACGTGTAGAGCAACAACAGCAAAAAGTAATTGCTACATTAAAACCAAATGATGAATCCATACTAGAACATACCATTAGCTATGAACAATTAGCTGTGGATTTAACAGCTGAATTAGCAAAACGTGAGCCTGATCCTAAAGTCAAAGCAGCACTTGACTTTGCATTACTAGAGGATTTCGACCATTTATATCGTTATGCAAATCTCTTAGATATGGAACTAGGTGTTAAATCCGAGCATTTAGTTGGACATTATACTGAAATTATGCCAGGACGTCCTACCGTATCGGAACACAGATATCCAACTGATAATATTCGAAATTATATTGATTGCATAACCGCTGCTCCGATAACGAAATTAAATATTGCAATCATTACTGCTGCAGAACAACAGACGATGAATTACTATATGAATACCTCTGCTGTATATCCTAATAATCTCGGGCGAGAGCTTTATCAAGAAATTGGCTTAATCGAGGAGCAGCATGTGAGTCAATATGGAAGCCTTATGGATACCACCCTAACCTTCTTAGAGAATTTATTAATGCACGAATACAATGAGTGTTATCTCTATTATTCCTGTTTTGAAGACGAAACGGATACTTACATTAAAAATATCTGGGAGGAGCACTTCTTACAAGAGGTTTCGCATCTTCATAAAGCAGCCGAATTGTTGAAAAAATATGAGAAGAAAGAATGGCAGCAATGCATTCCTATTGGTAACTTTCCTCAGTTACTAGCACTTCATGAGAACAAAGCCTATGTTCGTGACATATTAAAAAATACCATTCAACTCACATCAAAAAATGAAAAATATGTACCAATTCATGATTTATCCAAATACGATGTCTTCTATCGATTTCAAAATAAACTCAATGAACCTTTAGAGGAGGTACCAACTCATAAAGTAATCAATCACTATATCACTAAATATGGTTCCGATTATCGTTTTGAAGAATCCGAGAATCCAGTTCCTGAACTTAGAAATCGCAAAGAGGATAATACTTCTGCTGGAAGATATCCGATTTCTTAGTTACTTCTATGAATATTACGCTATTGTAATCTATCCATTGTTACCTCATAACTATGCTATTAGGTATTCATTCAAAGGACTACATAGCGTAATTTTTTGTTTGTTATTATATCTTATGAGAAGCTATCCATTTCTCCACCTGAAGTCTTGTTGGTATCGAAGCTTGAGCTCCTTTTTTAGTAACTGCCATCGAAGATACGAGATTTGCAAACTGGATTGCAGATTCCGTCGTATTCCCTTCCGATAAGGATACCGCTAGTGCACCATTAAAGGAATCTCCGGCTGCTGTTGTATCTACTGCTGTTACCTCATAAGCCATAAAGTGCATAGCTTTCTCTTTTGTTACATAGAGAGCCCCTTTTTCTCCAAGTGTCACCAATATCTCTGGTAATCCAAGTTCAATTAACTTTTCGCATCCTTTTTGAATGCTCTCTAAGGAATGACTACTTTCTCTTGTTAATTGCTCCAACTCGGTTTCGTTAGGTGTTAGTAAATCAACCTTGGATAATAGAATTTCACTTAGTGATTCTGGTGCTGGTGCTGGATTTAAGATACAATAGCAATGATGTTTTTTTGCCAGCATTGCTGCCAATTCAACTGCTTTTATTGGAATTTCCATTGAAATCAGTACAATATCTGCTTGTTCAAATTCAACTTCACAGCTTTGTAGATATGCAACATCACAGCTTTCATTCGCTCCTTTTGATACAATAATACTGTTCTGCCCTTTGGAATCTATGCTAATATATGCACTTCCTGTTCTCTCATGAGCATCAATTTTAATCTTATCGATTGCAACCTTGGA
>JAEZKD010000100.1 GCA_023415655.1 Bacillota bacterium
TATGGTAAGAAAAATAATAGAAATCGATGAAGCAAAATGCAATGGTTGTGGTCTTTGTGCAACTGCTTGTCACGAAGGAGCCATCAAAATGATAAATGGCAAAGCAAAACTATTACGAGATGATTATAGTGATGGATTGGGAAATTGCCTTCCTGTATGTCCAACTGGTGCAATCAGTTTTGTGGAACGTGAAGCTGCTGCCTATAATGAAGAAGCTGTCTTGAGAAATATGGAACATCAAGCAACAATGCCGATAAAGCCACTTGCTTGTGGATGTCCATCTTCCCAATCTCGTACGATAGGCCGAGAAAGTAACGAAGCCATTACTAACATGAAGATTAGCTCACAATTGCAGCAATGGCCTGTACAAATTAAGCTTGTTCCTATCAATGCACCTTATTTTAATCAAGCAAATCTCTTAATCGCAGCTGACTGCTCTGCTTATGCTTACGCTAATTTTCACAATGAGTTCATTCGTGGAAAAATCACCCTCATTGGCTGTCCAAAATTAGATGAAGGTGATTATACAGAAAAATTAACTGAAATAATTACTCGCAATAACATTAAGAGTTTAACGATTGTACGAATGGAAGTACCTTGTTGTGGTGGCATTGAAAAAGCAGCAATCAACGCTTTAAAGAATAGCGGGAAATTCATACCTTGGCAGGTTGTAACGATATCGACGGATGGTAAAATTTTAGATTAGAGGTCTCTTGGTATAATTGTACCATTTCATACTACATTCTAAGATCTCACTTGCCTTTAACTTCATTTCTTCAGGAAATAAGATCTGCCCATAGCATAAAAAGGCTCTTATATCATTTTCAGCTACATCCTTTCTATGCAAATCAATCCTTCCAATGACATAATCTCCATCGTTTCTTATACCTATTACATCGTAATTTTGAAAGATGGATTCGAATGATTTGTGAACCTTAATCTCAACAGGATAATACTCACTTTTATTCCTGCTCTCTTTAAAAGCCTTAGTTGAAAACGACCAATAACTTTTAAGTACAAAGTCATCTGGAATTGTATAACACTCAGAAAGTAAGGATATTAACTTGATTCTTGAACAATGAAACGTCCTTATTTCATTTCTTTGATAGCAATAAGCGACCAAATACCATTCCGTATATTTTAACACCATACCATACGGAGCTATGACTCTTTCTGATGTTGTTCCATCCCTTAGAGTATATTGGACATTCATCTTTTTTTGTTGAAATAAAGCCTCCATGATCGATTGTATCTCTATCTCGGTTGATGCTTCGTCCCACCAGCTTTTTTTATCGATTAGTAGTTTCTGCTGCCTGTGATCACTTCGTTTCTTCTGATCACCGAGATTTAAACTTATGTACTTCAAGTTCATTCCACTCTCAAGAGCATTTACTAGTCTTTCTTGCTCTGGCAGGGCATATAAATTCGTGATTAAGGTTTTCAGTGTATCATCGGTTTGGTCTAGATTTAATTGATATCCCTCTACAAAAGCAATACCTCCATTTTGACCAGTGGTTGTAGTAATAGGATACCCAGCTTCACATAGAACATCAATATCTCTATAAATAGTACGGTCCGATACTTCAAGGGCTTGAGCCATATCATGAGCTTTTACTTTAACCTCTTGATCTATTTTCATTAGAATTCGAATTAAACGATGCACTCTCATAAATACTTCTCCTTTTATGACATACAGATGTCATAAATAATCTGATACAATGAATATAACAAAGGAAAGGAGAAATTACAATGCATATTGGTATTTTAGGAACAGGATTTGGAGCATATCATGGAGAGCTTTACAAAAAAATTGACCCATCCATCCATTTGACTTTTTGGGGAAGAAATGAAGAGAAGTTAAAGAACATTCAAACACAATTAAGCTGTGATTATAAGGCAGATATCAACGAATTTTTAGAAATCTCAACTTTTGATTTTATTGATGTTTGCTTACCTTCTCCAGTGCACGCAGAATATGCAATCAAAACTTTAAGAAAGAATCATTCTGTATTTTTAGAAACTCCAGCAGTCACTTCGATCGAAGATGGCCTCGAAATTATAAGGGCTGCAAAAAAGGCTGATAAGAAGGTTTTGGTCAACAGGTTCCTCTTATATGATCCTTATTATCGAATGATTCATGACTTCATTCAAAGCAATCAATATGGTAGTCTGAAACACCTTACCATTTTTCGAAGAACACCGCCCTTCTTTGGGAAACTTGGAGAGGATACGATCTCTACGGCATTAATGATTCATGACTTAGATTTTGTAACTTGGCTTGGTAATGATCTTAAAATCATAGCTTATGATTTTACAACCAATTCCGATCATTCAGGAGCTATTCTTGATTGCCTTTTAGCCAATCAATCACTTAAAATTCATGTTCAGGGAAACTCCATGCTCTCGATGGGTGCTCCGTTCTCTGTAGGCTATGAAGCAACCTTCGAAAACGCATATATTAGTTACTTTGAGAAGTCCTTTCAAGATCCCATCGAAAGTGAGTGTTATATTTATTCGGAAGGAAAAAAAGAGAAAGTTACCTTTGAGCTAGAAGAACACTGTAAGGATGTATTAAAAGAAGTCCTCAAAGCTTTTAGTGACGAAAAAGAAAGCGATTTATCGATAGAACATGCATTGCCAGCTCTCTCTATCTCGTTTGATTTAAGGAAATTATAAAAAAGTCGGTTTCTTATGGTAGTCGCTTACAATAACTCGTCCTTATTTTCTATTCTTACTACATACATCAAAAGCACCGACCTATGAGTTATGTTCACTCATAGGTCGGTGCTTATAACCATAAGGTACAAAAAATTACAGCAGGAAATAAAATTCCTGCTGTCTTGTTAACTAAAAATGACAAATTAAATCAAATCACCACAATTTAATGGCGACTACTTATATCTTAATACTTTCTCCATCGGTTTCCCCTTCGCAAGATCGTCCACTAATTTGTCTAACCAACGTACTTTTTGCATGAGCGAGTCTTCGATTTCTTCAACGCGAATACCACAGATTAGTCCTGTGATTTTAGATGCGTTTGTATTGATTTGAGGAGCTTCTGTAAAGAATGTCTCAAAGTCCACATCTTTCATAATTTGTGACTGTAATCCTTGTTCATCGTATCCAGTCAGCCATTGAATGACGGTATTGACTTCTTCTTTCGTACGGCCTTTACGCAATGCTTTTTGTATATATAGAGGATAGACCGTGGAGAATTTCATTTGATAAACACGTTCATTATTCATTCTTCATTCCTCCTTTTTGGGTACTTCCTAGTTCGATGAGTTACGATAAAACAATGCGGTTGCTAGGATCCCTAGCAACAATAATACAATACACATAACAAAGGGTAATACTCTAGAAATATCACTCAGTACCCCACCTATGTATCCAAATGGAACACTCACTAGCATTACGGTCGTCTGAAGTAAGGCCATTATTGTGGAACGATCTGAAGGATCGGCATGAATTGCAACTAAAGATTCTCTAAGTGTACTTAGAACCGACATACCAAGTGCATCAAAGATTAATGAGATAAATAAGATTCCATATCCCAAAATACCAATATCTGAAATTGAAATTAGCAAGATACAACTAACAATGGAACTAAGAAAGCCTCCATACAATGGCCATTTCAGCTTCGTTTGATTAATCTTTGAAACAATGACAAAAAAGATTACAATAGAAAATACACTACGTATCATTGGAAATATAGGTAATAATGTATCCAAGATACCAATACGTCTGGATGCAATAATCTGCCAGAAGGTCATTCCAAGCATATGTACAATCTCTACTAAAATACTGATAATGATAGCAAATTTGGTGCCTCTTGATCTAATAATCTTGTGTAATGCACCTTTATATCCAGAAAGCATCTCACTCCAGGATAGATTGGCAGAGGCCTCACGTCTGATTTTACCAACATTGGTTTCTGTTGAATATTTATATAGGAATAATAACTTTACCGTCATAATCACAAATGCATTGATATAGAGGATACGTATTGCTGGTGCTAGTGTTAATTTTGCTACCAGGATAGATGAAATAGGCGCAAACAATGCTGATATGTTACCAGCGATCAAAACCCAGGAATAAATATGGGTTATTTTATCCTTTGGAGCATCCTCTACAAGAAGACAATCCCAGGATACTGTAGTTATCTTCATCATACCATTAAGAATTGCAGCTACTATAAAAAACCAAAAACCCTGACTAAACGCCCAGATAAGACAAGGAAGGCTCCAGGCTAGAAAATCAAATACTACAGTACTCTTCCTTCGTCCCATTTTGTCAACAATAACACCAGATAAAAATGCAAAAATCATCTGAGAAAACATATAAATTGAACTGACAATACCAACTTCTATATCACTCATACCTAACGCAAGCATATATACGGTTGCATAAGGTAAACACAAATTCATGGAAAGCCCCCACATAGGCTCAGTATATACACAGGCACGAGAGTTCCCTCTTAATTCAAAAAGAGTACGTAGTAACTGGTGCTTTAATAATTTATTTTTCATGTTTCCCCTCTTATGTTGTTCTGTCAATGTTTTACTATGATTAATTATATAAAACTTATCTCATATAATCAATATGAGATGGAGAAATTAGTATGGAAAGGGAAATAGTACCATAAAAGGATTTACTCGATCTATGCTTTGAAGTACTCTCGTAAGGGATATGAGATAAGCAACCGTATCCAATACGAAATGCTCAAATTCAATATCTTTTTTGGGAGTTTGATGGATTGTTGAAACAATAAATAATCGAATGAATAATACCTGTCATACCATAATAACCTAATTTGCATTGAAGCAAAGAATGTGGCTTCTTACTTTCATTACCACAAAAAGTATAAGAAGCCACATTCACAACCCGATTTATTACTTGCGTACATCCAAATTGACTCTTCCATCTTTGAATTCTACAATTCGATCTGCTTTTTCTGCCACTTTTCGATCATGAGTAATAATAATAAAAGTAGTTCCATAGATTTCATTGATATTTCTCATAAGCTCGTAGATGGTTTCTGTCGAATCCGAATCTAGATTTCCTGTTGGTTCATCTGCTAATATAATCTTAGGCTCATTAATCAGTGCTCTCGCAATGGCTGTTCTTTGTTGCTGTCCACCTGACATCTTGGTCGCCATATTGTTTTTCACCTTCTCTAGTCCTACCAGCTTCATGTATTCTTCTGCTTTACTCTTGATTTCTTTCGTAATTTTACCATGTTTTATTTCGTATGGTAATAATACATTATCCAGTGCAGTGAATTCTGGCAACAGATAATGGAATTGAAATACAAATCCAATGGTTGAGTTTCTTAACTCTGCCAGTTGATTATTGGTCATTTGATTGGTGCATTTACCATCTATGAATATCTCTCCTGATGTCGGTTGATCCAAGGTCCCAATAATGTTTAACAAGGTACTTTTTCCACTTCCAGACTGTCCTATAATAGAATTAAACGAGCCTTGCTCAAAGGATAGATTGATATTATGTAACACCTGTGTTTTGATCTCTTCCCCATATATTTTATTAATATTTTTCAGCTCTAATATATTACTCATTCCTACACCTCCTTTAGTTATTTCGAATAATGTCAATTGGATTCAGCTTAAATGATCGAATGGCAGGGATTAGTGCTGCAAGAACTGAGGAAGCTACTGCGATCAAGGCTGACATAAGAATGAAAGGTGTGCTAAAATACAAGGCTACGACTGGTGTTCCATCTGGATTCAGTGCAAAGGTCGTAAATGCAAGTGATAAACCAAAGCCCAGTACAATTCCTAACACAGCACCAAACAAACCTAGGAGCAAGCCTTCAAAAATAAAAATGTAGCTAGAAACCGAATTCTTAATTCCCATCGCTTTTAAAATACCAAGCTGTTTTGATTTCTGCATTACTGTAATTGCTAGGACACTCGCAATTCCCAAAACAACAGATACTAATACAAATACTTGAATCATGATACTAGAGATACTCTGCCCTTGTAATCCACTGAGTAGCTGTTCATTTTGATTTTTCCAATGATCGAATTTTAAATTAGGATTGTTCAAATTTTCTTTGATTTGCGTTGCAATGGTATCCACTTCAAAGGTTGCGTTACTATCCACTTGAATTTCTATTGAAGTAACCGTACCACTTGAGCCAAAGAGCTCATTGGTTGTTTCAAGCGTAGTAATTGCCCAGGACTTATTGATACTTGAAACCTTCAAATCATAGAAGCCCACGACGATTAACTCCTGACTCTTTTGTTCTGTTGTTACAACAGTTACTACATCATTTAGTTGAATGCCAATTTCCTCTTTTAATTGTACTCCAAGAATAATTTCATTTTTATCCTTTGGATACGTACCTTCTTCCAATCGGTCAATAAAATTATAAATTTTATCTGCTTCCTTGATATCAAATCCTCTGATTAACATAGACTGCGATGTATCCTTGTAGAGCAAAGCTGCCGCATGGTCATCTGCTACTGAGATTTTGGTGACGTTATCCTCCATAGAATTGATTTTTTCTATGATGTTGTCATAATCGGTGATATTACTCACATCTGTATTGGGAGTAATCACAATCTGTGGGGAATTTCCAATTGTCTTTTCAACTAAACTCTTCTGAAGTCCTTGAATTAACGAACCGATGAAAATCTGAACCGATACACCGATGGCAATTCCAAGAATGATTAACATCGTCTGCCCACGATTTGATTTTAAAAATTTCTTTGCTATCTTAAATCCTAATCTCATTTTGTCACCTCACTCTGTACGATATTCTCAATATCTTGATATGTACAAGCATAATAATCTGCTCCAACCACTTTGTAATACTCTGGATTCCGATTAAATGCATAACCTCCCACTATAATTTTAAATTTATGAGGATTGATGCTTTTTATTTTCTCTATAATTCTCTTCGTAGCTGCCAGATTATAATAATTACTTACACTAATTGCAACCCAGTCAGGTTGTACGATTTCAATTGCTTTATAAAAATCCCAATCAGGAGTATTACTCCCGACAAATGTAGAAGAATAACCATTGATAGTAAAAAAGTCCGCACACATTCTAGCACCGAGGTCATGGTATTCTTCTGGTGGGCATAAAACAATCGCTCTTCCTTTATTTTTTATATTCCTTTGATTTCTTTTTTCTATTACATAAGGATAACAACATTCCACAATGGTTCTTACAATTGCTGTCCTAATATGTTCTTCCCATACGCCAACTGAATCCTCTGGTCCTTTTGATTCCATGTTGTTTAAAGCAGGGGTTAGAATCTGTGTATATAAGTCGATCACATCTACCTCTTCTTTTTTTATTAAGTCTAATGCGTATAGTACTGCTTCTTCTTTCTTTTCTTCTTGGAGTAAGGCTTTAAAGCTTTCATAATAAGTTTTCATAGTTCCTCCTTTTTCGTAAATAAATGATGCTAAAATTGTGGAACTTCATCATCATGTTGTTCCATTCTTCTTTCTGTCATAAATCCTGTTACAGTCTTCATTTTTAAGTAAGTACTATTTTAATCTATGGATTAGATTACTACTTTATTAATGATTCACTTCTCATATGTATTTCTTACAATCTAATTGTACACAATTTAATTGTATTGTCAATTACTAATCGTAAAAATATAGAAATATTTTTTAACATAGTAAAAACAAGACACACTGTTGTCATGTTTTCTTTCCTATACTTAATCTATGCTAATAAAACTGCATAACTATTATTTTTCCATATCTGACCGTTATTCCTTACAGGGTACCAGGTTGGACTACTTATTATCTTAGACAAAAGGAGGATAAACATGAATTTACAATTACCAAAAGCGATTGAAGATTACTTTCAGTCATCCAATTCATACGATAGTGACTTACTTATTAAGTGCTTTACGGAAGAGGCAATACTTTATGATGAAGGGATGGCATATTATGGACCTACTGCGATCAAAGAGCATCTCGTAGAGGCAAATAATGATTTATTAGTTAAAACCCAAGTCACAAATGCGATAGAAAAAAATGAGGAGATTGTTGTCACTGCTACCATCTCAGGTAACTTTGAGCAAAGTCCAATTGCACTTGACTATTACTTTACGATGAGAGATCAAAAGATTTCCATTCTAAGAATCGTATGAGCTATCTTATGATATTACAATGGCGGGTGAAGGATCACCCGCCTACCTTTTGCTGTCTAACACTTTGAAAAATTTCATACCCAAAAGCTCATTCCTTCGTCTCAGCTGGGATATAAGTTTGACGAGACGTATAGCCCATTTGCGTAAACTCTGAGTTCAAAAATTCAATTCGTGTAGGTATTACTTTCATTAGATACAAGGTTACTGTCAGTTGCTTTAGCCTCTCAACATTCATTTTCTTAAATTCTAACAGGTTCATGTATTCCTCTGACC
>JAEZKD010000135.1 GCA_023415655.1 Bacillota bacterium
GAGCAAGGAAGTGTGGGCTGCGAAGAAACAAAATGTTAGACGCCAGGGTGAAAAAGCCGCAAGTAAGTTGCTTGTTCCTATATTGATTATGTTTGTTGGTATATTAATGATGGTTTTGATCCCTATATTTACCAATTTGGGTGTTTAATCATTTTTAAATATAAAAGTTGTTGGGGAAAGGAGGTAAACGGAAATGATGATACATATCAAGTCTGCTATGTGTAAGGCGGAAAATAAGATTCGTGAGTTTTTTTCGAAGGAGAACGGTGAAGTTAACATCGTGGCAATTGTTGTACTGATTGGTATTGCAATTCTTCTTGCAATTATCTTCAAAGGTGCAATCTCAAACTTGCTCAATAGCCTGTTTGGGACTATTGAAAACAATGCTACTAACGCAATTAATTAAGCACCTAAAAAGCACTTGCGTTCCAAGGATGGTACGCAGGTGCTTCCAAGGAAATTTACTATGAATAATAAAAAATTTGTAGATTATATATAGGAGAGTGACAAGAATGTTCAGGGGGAAAGAGAATGAAAAAGGAATGGTAATAGTAGAAGCTACGATTGTCTTTCCTGTGATGTTTCTAGTTATTTTTCTAATGCTATTCACTGGTAATGCATATCTTCAAAAATGTAGGGTTGAATCGTATGTAAATCAATTAGCTATTGATGGCGCAGCTTATTGCGTGGATCCTATGTTAGATGAGGTGGAGGCTGGCTCTATTCCTTCGTATGATAACGTGGATATAAGACCTTATCGCTACCTCATTGGTGGTATGGATGACATAGAAACTGATATTGGTACAAAAATTGAAAATAAAATCCGTAATATGAGCTCGGGTTTATTTTCAGGGATGAAACCTTCCTCTGTGATTGTAAATATAAAGTATAATAATGGGTTTATCTATTCTTCTTTTTCCGTAGATGTAGAATATAAGGTTTGTATACCAGTTCGCTTACTTGGAGCATCCGATTTTATCTATATGAATATTGCATCACATGCAAATATGCCTGTTTCTGATACAACTGAGTTTATCAGGAATGTTGATATGGTAGAAGATTATCTACAAAAATACGGTGTTATTGAAAAAATCCAGGAAATGATTAATAAGGCAAAAGAATGGTTCAATAGAGGGGGTTGATGATGATTGTACGCGAATAAAAAAATACACGGTGCGGTATCGGTATTTCTTGTGATAATACTGGTACCTTGCATCGTTGTATCAAGTATTTTCGTTGATCTTGGACGAGTTCACATGTCGAAAAGCATGGCCGCTTCTGCAAGTGACCTTGCGTTGAATTCGTTAATGACTAATTATGATTCTGATTTGAGCGAATGGTATGGTATGGCAGCATCATGCCAAAGTATAGAGGAATTTTATGATATCTCAGCGCAGTTCTTCTTGAGAACAATTTCTTCAAGGGGACTGTCAGATGATGAAATTCTTTTACTTTCGGACTACTATTCGAATGCTACTAACGATGATACAATTTATGATCTACTTCAAACTGAATGTCAGACTGCTCCTAGTGATATGATTAAGCCAGTTAGTGGAGCAAATCTTACTAATGCTACCTTGCTAAAGGACCAAATGGTTGAGTTCATGAAATATAGGGCACCGATAGAACTCACATTGGGTGTAATCGATAGATTTAAAAAGGATACATCGGTTACTGAGGCCTCAGAATGTGATGAGAACAAGAATCTGGTTGACAAAAAATCGGAGTATTATGAGGCGGAAGGGGAACTTCTTGCTGCAGCATTTAATTCTTATATAGCCCTTTATGATTATTTTGATGATACAAATAAAAAAAGTTTTAATAACGATAAGCTGAAGGGATATGCAGACAAACTTACAGTCTATAAAAATGTTTATAGTGAGATACATAAGTTATATGTTTCGAATCTTAGTAATACAAGCGGATTATCTAAGTATAATCGTATTACATTGAAGGAAGATACTTATGATTCTTCTTATACTGAAACTAGCTCATCGATCTATTCACGAAAAGAAACCGTAGAAGAAGAAACGTATACTTATGTTGATGGAGTTAAAATCACAACCAAAAAAGAAGTAACTCATTATTATATTGATGGAAGTAAAATTACATCCTTACTAGATGCCCTTGAAACAGAGATAACTGATTTTAACACTGCAAAGACCAATTTTAGTAATGAAGCATCGACATTGATGGGGAAACTTCCGGGAAATGGGAACAATGAATCAAACACCATTCAATGGTGGGTTCAAATGAACAAGGCAGTCAATTCATCAAATGGTGTTACTGCAAAATACGAAACGGCAAGTGAGGATATGTTAAGAGCATATTCTAAAGTTAAGGCGATTAAAAGTTGTGAGTTAGGAAACGATATTCCATCTGATTGGGAGAATCGGTTTAATACCCTAACTGAAAAGGTTTCCGACTTGCAGGAGAAGTATTTAACAGCAAACGTTATAGATGCCACGGATAATTATCTACAAGCGGTAAATAAATTAGAGAAAGTATCAAGTGCAAACATAAATTATATAAAATCTTCTAATCTCAATGTAACAGTTGAGGGACAGAGTATGTCTATCGATGATGCTATACCACATATTAAGAATAATCTTGTTACAATTCGTAAAGAATTGCAAGGATATGTTGACCAACTGGATATTGTAATTGATGGGAATGAAGATGATAGTGATGTAGATAAAAAAGATAGGGTTAAAAGTCTTGATGACCTTTTAGATCTTGCAAATAAGTATAACGAATCTCTTAACACTTGGTCATCGACTGCTAATTCGACTGGTACTAATATGGCTACGGAAAATAAGACCGAAATTGCTAGCATTAAGCAAGTGTGCCAGGAGTTAAATGAGGAGTCTGTTAGAGAGTTAAAGACTCGATTGAAGAATATTCGCTCACAAATTAACTCTGTAATTGAGGGAATTGATTCAATGTCCTATGGAAGCAGTAAGGTTAAATCAATATCGTCCTATAGTGCGTTTAAAACAGAAGCTCAGACAAAAGTATCGAATTCTAGCATTGGCTTAACAAATCAGCAAGTTGCTGATTATGCGAGTACAACATTTGAGCAGTTATTCTCTCCTAACTCTGCTAATGTTATGACATTAGGGCACCTAAGCGACTCTACATACAATGTGTGGATTGACCCAGAAACAAAGAAGATTGAAACCCCAGAATTATTTGTATATTTTAATACACAGTTTTATGGCCTATCCAAACAAGAGGTTGACAAAAATAAGGAGGAGCTTGAGAAAGGGGAAAGTAAAGGCACAAGTAAGGGTGAGGAAGCCAAAAACAAAGGGCGTTATAAAGGTGGTGGATTGGAGATATCAAAAGATTTTTCTGGCACAGAGACCTTTAACCTCCTAAGTAGCTCAATTTCTGGTATTACAGATTTGATTGAAAGTATGGTGAATCTTGATATAACAAATATTCGAGATGATCTCTATGTAACATCATATATGATGAATATGTTTAGCTATGCCACATATGAAAATGAGGGATTATATGGTTTAGTTCAAAATAAAACTGCATTGACTTTAGATAATTATGAAACAGAATATAATAAAGTGAAGGGGGATAATGCAGAATCCGAAGGAAAGTGGCTCAGTGCAAATCTTAAGGATTCATACAACAAGTCTCTTACAAACAAACTTATTAATAAGAATAACAATGCAGCATATTGTGCTGAAATTGAGTACATTCTTTATGGTGGTAGAGAGGGTAAGAAAAATACGGATAATGTTAAAGCGGTTTATAATAACATATATGCAATTAGATATCCGTTAAACTTAGTGTCAGGCTTCCAAAATTTCTGGACTCCAAAAGGAAATAACAAAACTGCATATGCGATAACGACGATTGCTGCAGCAATTCAGGCGGCGACGGGGGGGATTGTTCCTGTGGCACTGACTAAAGTTATATTGATTCCGATACTTACGGCATTTGAAACAGCACAGGATTTGAATAGACTTGAAGCGGGGTTCCCAGTGGAATTATATAAAAAATCTTACACGGACTGGTGGATAAAAGTTCCGGATTCGGGCTCAGTTGGATCTTTTACAGGCGCAATGTCTTCTGGTACTTTTTCAGGTCCTAACACTGATAAAGGTATTTTCTACAGTGACTATTTGATGGTTTTTGTTTATTTGGGGTTAAAGAGTGACTCAGCAGAAGATATGTACAAAAGAGCTGCGGAAGTAATGCAAGCAAATGTGCGTAAGTTGTCCGGTGATAACACATACTCTATGAAAAAAGCGCAAGTATATTTTAAGCTTGAGGCAACTATACGTGTTAAACCCTTAATGATTACCCTACCAATCTTTAATAATTACAGCAATAATTTGGATACTAAAACTGATTGGTGCACATACAAAGTTACAACAGTACGAGGTTTCTCGTGATTATGGAGGTTAATATGAAAAAAATTCTATCGTTTATTTTAGTTACTTTTATGTT
>JAEZKD010000174.1 GCA_023415655.1 Bacillota bacterium
GTGTTACTCCAACCGAAGCAAGATTTTCAGGTGTAACTCTCACATTCTATTGTCGTATTCGCTTCTCACTTAAAATTGAAGGAGTTGATAAAATGGACTACACAACGATTGAAAGATCATCATTCAAAGTAATTGGAATAAGACGTACAACACCATATGGAGGTGGTACATGGGTGGTTGTGAAAAGTGATGGAAGTAATGAGAGAATTCAGGAAATTAGCGGAAAATTTTATGATTTAGGTCTATGCTTTGGATTTGGTACTGACGGAAGCAATGACTACATGTGCGGTATCGAATGGGATAAAGAAGATATTGCAGGTTTGGATACATATCAGTATCCGAGTGCTACTTGGCTCAAGTTTGAAGCTTTCGGCTCTATAACGGGTCAAACTCTTAGCGGTGTATGGAAACGTATTCATGAAGAATTTCTACCACAAAGCAAGTACAAGCTATCTGGACTACCTACTATAGAAAAATATGTAAAATGGGATGATGCTAATGATATGTGTATTGTTGAGATTTGGCTTCCTGTCGCATTAAAGTAGTTTATTCCTAATAAGCTTTAGGGGTTCGAATCCCGTCTCGTTCTTAATTGAAAATGCCAGGAAAGCTAGTGAATTCAAGCTTTCCTGTTTTTTTGTACCTAAATATCATGTGTGCTGGCTGTGTGCAATATCCTCCTACGTACTCGAACCACTACTATGCTTTGTTCATATAGGCATGATAACTTCGATTTCATCGTAATTGTAGATATAGCCTTTCGAGAGTTTTGTGGAATATATATTTTAAATCCTTTTTCCCTTCGTATCTTAGGTTTTATAATTTTACTCTTCATCGCTGTATGAAGTGTGAACAACTTGACTTACCATATTATGGAATATATAATATTCAATTGAATGTATGAAACTACATCTAGTAAAGGGGATATTATGTTATTAGAAAAACTCTCATTTGAGAATGTAGAGAAATGCTTAAATATGAAATTAAATGAAAACCAGAAGGCATACGTCACTAGTAATGAACTATCATTGGCTCATGCTTACCTTGCTTTAGAAGAAGGAAATATGATCCCATTTCCGTTTCTAGTTAAAGAGAATGATGATTATGTGGGCTTTCTAATGCTTTCATATTGTAAGTCAGATTCACAACAACCTGAACAGAATAATGCATATTGTATCTGGCGAATTATGATTGATAAACAATTTCAAGGAAAAGGATATGGTAGAAGTGCTGTTAATGAGTCTATTGAACTTGCTCAGAAAGGCTTCGCCGGACAGGCTGATATGATTGTGTTGTTTGTTGAACCAGAAAATCATGTAGCAATCAAGTTATATGAGAGCTGTGGTTTTTCTAAAACAAACGAAGTGATAGATGGTCAAACAAAATACGAGAGAAGGTTAAAGTGACCATTATAGATAGTCATGGAATGGGTTGCGTGGATGAGTAATTTCTTGATGACCAATATTTGTGGTCCACAAAAAGGATAGAAGAAATAAATTTCAAATTATGTGAAGAATTACTTGAAAGTTCCGATTTAGGAACAAGATAAAGTACATATACCATTTATGCAACCATGTGTACAGATAAATAACAGAATTCGCAAACCTCCTATCAATCTGTATTGTGGTGTGCAGGGATTTGTTCGAATCCCGTCTGGTACTTACTAATGAAAGGAGAAAAACTAGATATCATCTAGCTTTTCTCCTTTTCTCTTGCATAAAATCATGTATTTAGAAGTATGCAACCTCCTTTTACATGTTCCACTTAAGATAAGACAAAGCTTTCTTTGCTCATATATATAGTTATTACCTTCTATCAAATCCAAAACACCACATTCCTAAGATCCTACAAGATAGATAATTTAGCAAGTATAATGATGTGCCCTTGAGTTTACTACTAGCAATCAGCATTCTTAATATGTTATGATTCAAGTAAAAGCATGAAAAATATGGAATGATAACGTTTACTGGTAGATGTAATGGAAAGAGTATCAGTTGTCATTAAGATAGATTGAGCAAAGATTATTATATCTAAGAAGTTATAATTAAGTTATATAAAAGGAGGGCAACAACATGAAAATTGATTATGTAAAAAAAATTCAACAATGCATTACTTATATTGAAGAAAATTTGAATCATAAGGTCTCTATTGATGATGTTCTTGAAAATACATATTATTCTTATCCCCATTTCCATCGCATATTTATGGATATCGTAGGTGAACCTATTACATCCTACATTCGAAAACGTAAGTTATCACGCACAGCCGAAGAACTATTTCATACACAAAAATCAATTGTTGATATTGCCTTAGATTATAATTTCAGTTCCCAACAAACATTTAATCGAGCATTTACAGGTTACTTTGGTATTTCACCATTTAAGTACCGAAAAATAGGGATGTTGGATGATTTATATAAGCCCTTTGCTTTTACAGATAGTGTCACGAATGATTTGCTGCCAATTTCAGTATCAATAGAGAGATTGGAACCTATGAAGGTAGCTTCTTACCACTCTTACAATGGCAATATTGATTTAAAGAAAAGGGGGAAAGAACAAGAGGTACTGATTTCAAAGGCATGGGGAAATCTGATCCGATGGCAAATGTCGTATGAATATCAAAAACAATTTGCTCTTAATAATAGGCTACCAGCAACATCAATACTTGGTAAATTTATGATTGATAACAATCTTCATTTACCGCCAAACACAAGATATTTCGGATTTAGCAATCCTGTTGTAGTGGATGACTATGAATTTGGATATGAAGCATGGGCAGCGCTTACAAACATAACAGAGAGTGTACTTACCGAAACTAAAATTGGTGATATCGTTATTAAAGATTATGAAGGTGGTTTGTATGTGACCGCTGAGGCTACTTATGGCCCAGATTCAAATCTTAATAATGTATGGAGATCTCTGCATTACTGGTTGGCTCAAAATCAACAATATAATTATGGGGAACACCAATGGCTTGAAGAACATATTACCAAACCAGGAGAGGGAGGATTTCATGGTTTTAAGCTATTTCTTCCTATTCAACCAATCGATAACTAATACACACAATTTGACTTTAATGATAGGCATAATATCCTCATATTTTAAAGTAGAGCTATCAGCTCCACATGAAATTGATCAGGGACTACTCTTGAGTACGTGAATCAACACTTAGAAATATTAATCGCCTTTGGTCTAGATATTAAAGATACAAAAACGAATATATTTGACGAGTGGAAGAATTGGTGCTAATATATGGAAAAACTTAGTCATATATATGAGACTATTATAATTAAATAATCAGCATGGTTATTAAAAAGGAATATTGAGTTTCACCTTTATGTTAGAAAGAAAGTAGTTAATTTATATTAGGTTTGTGGAGGTGCTTTCAATTGGAACAATACATTGCTCTTTTGCGTGGTATCAACATTAGTGGTAAAAACAAGGTACCAATGCCTTTATTAAAAGCAGCATTTGAAGAGAAAGGATTTTTAAAGGTTAGTACATATATCAATAGTGGAAATGTTATTTTTTCTAGCGAAAACAAGGATGAAAACGAGATATGTAATCAATGTAAAGATATAGTAAAAGAAAAATTCATGATAGATGTTCCAGTGGCCATCATTTCACTAAAAGAATTAGTAAAAGCTTTGGATCATGCACCCGAATGGTGGGATGTAGAAACCGACGAAGAGGTGATACATCAGGCTATCTTCCTAATCCCACCAGTTACTATAAAGGAAGTATATCAGGCTGTGGGAGAAGCGAAACCAGAATATGAGCGGGTTGATTATTATAAGAATGTGATTTTTTGGTCTGCACCAAGAGCAACATTGTCAAGAACAAGGTGGTATAAAATTGCAAGTTCATCAGTGAATAACAAAGTTACGATTCGAAATGCCAGTACAACAAAGGCGTTAGTTTCATTAGCAAGGAAGTAAATATTAGAAGGAGTAACCTAAATTGCAGAGTGAGATTATGGATTCAGAAATAAAACGTATAGAAGAAATGTCAATGAATGCACATCCTTCCCTAAATACTGTATATTATGATGGTTGGTATTTACGATTCGCTGGAGGATATACGAATCGTGCAAATTCAGTTAATATCTTGAACTCTTCGATGTTTTCATTTACTGATAAAATACGATACTGCGAAGATAGATACACACGTCAGAACCTTCCAACTGTATTTAAGATTACTCCGCTTTCGCTTGATTTGGATCGTGTATTAGCAGAGTCTAATTATTCGATCGTGACCAAAACTAATATTATGGTGATGGATATTCCCCAAATGAATACTAATAGGTTAAGTTCGGTAGTGACGAGCCATATTAACGAGAACTGGCAAAGTAATTACTTTCGTCTGAATGGGCTAAGCGATGTTTCAATTGCATGGGCAAAGAAAATACATAGCAATATTATGAATCAAACACTTTGTGCTACGTTATGCTATCATGATGAGATAGTAGCTTGTGGTTTATGTGTGATAGAAAATGATTATGCTGGTCTTTATGATATCATTGTATGTGAACAACATAGATGTAAAGGGTACGGAAGAGACATATGTGCATCATTAATAAGCAAAGCAGCAACCTACGGAGCAAAAAAAGCATATCTTCAAGTTGTTGATTCCAATACAAATGCGAAAGAACTATATAAGAAATTAGGATTTGTAGATAAGTACCAATATTGGTATAGAGTAAAGGATTTGTCTTAAGTAGTTGTAAGAACCTACAACTAGAATATAGGTCATGGGAGTGAAGCATGGAAAAGTTTAATATGAAACCTGATTTAGTATTTAGTCCGCAACCAATGTATATCATTGGAACAAGAAATGAGAATGATACCCCTAACTTTTGCATTATTACGTGGTTAGGATTTTCATTTGATAAGACACCTCATGTAATGATGACCATAGGAGGAAGTAAGCTTACTAAGACAAACATACTTCGTAATAAAAAATTCTCTGCTAATATGATCACCGAGGACACCCTCTGGCTTGCTGATTATTTCGGTAATACAAGTGGTGAGACGATAGAGAAAAACAATATTTCTTATGGATATGAATGGGGAGAATATTTGGATGTTCCTGTAATCGATGAATGTCATTGGGCATACGAATGTGAAGTTACAAAAGTAATTGAACTTGATGGAGCTCATCTTTTTTTGGCTGAAATAAAAAATATACAAATTGATAAAGAATATGAAACAATGGATATGACAAAAATTGATTTGACGAAGTTAAAGCCTGCTATTTATGCACCATACCATTACTTTTCAATCGGGGAGAAGTTAGGTGATATGGGAGAGTGGCAAAAGCACTTAAAATAACAAACTAGCAACTGGCTAGTATCCTTACTTAGTCTCATCGAAAGCGAGCTACAGGGTATGTGTATGGAAGAAATAATATAGTAATTGAAAGATGAAAGTGCTATAATATGGAAAAAACATGAGGAATGTTTACACAACGAACGAAAGGAACTTAGCCATGAACATCGAATATAGAAAAATGGAGTTATCAGATATCAGTGCATGCACCATCGAGCTTATGAAAGCCTTCAAGGAGGAGCCTTGGAATGAGAATTGGACGTATGAACAAGCATTTACAAGAATTGATGAGTTAATGTCTGCAAGAGTGTCACGTGGCTATGTTGCTTATGATACAGAAGCGGATGTGGTGGTTGCCATGTTGTGTGGTAGAATTATGACATATCTGGATTTCAAAGAAATCTGGGTGGATGAATTTAGCGTAAATCCAGACTATCAAAAATTAGGAATTGGTAGCAAAATGTTAGCCTATGTGCGTGAGGAGTTAAAAAAGGAAGTAGAGAAGATCTCTTACATAGTACTTACGACAGAGAGAGGATATCCAAGTGTTAAGTTCTATGAAAAAAATGATATTCATTTGGATGAAGACGTAATCTTTATGTCAGGAAGGGTTGATGTATAACTATGACAGAATTAATCAAACTTACCGATCGAGTGTATTATCTACCAGGAGAAGCAAAAACCGATCGACCATTTTTGTACTACATAAAAGGCAAGGATTATAGTGTTGCCATTGATGCTGGGAATTCTAAAGATCATGTAGAGAAGTTTTATCAGGCAATTCAAAACGAGAATATGAATTTACCGAAATATACAATCATCACACATTGGCATTGGGATCATACCTTCGGCATTCCCTACGTTCACGGAGAAACGATAGTAAGTGAACGAACGAATCAAAAGCTAAAAGAGGTAAGCACCTGGAAGTGGACCTTAGAGGAGATGAGAAAGCGTGAATGTACAGGGGAGGATATTTCTTTTTGTAATGACTGTATCATTGAAGAATATGCGGATTTATCTGAGATAAAGGTGATACCGGCAGATATAACAATAAGTAATGAGACTAAATTGGATTTGGGTGATTTAACACTCATTTTAACACCAAGAGATTCTACTCATTCAAGGGATGCATTATTTATCTTATGTCCTGAGGAAAGAATGTTCTTTATTGGCGATGCTGATTGTGAGGATCACTATGAGAATGGTGGGAAGTATGACAAAGATAAATTAGAATCCATGATTGATTTTATACAGAGCATTGATTTTGATTGCTATTTGTTGGGGCATGATGTTCCTAGTAACAAAGAAGAAACCTTGAAATACTTGCATGAATGTTATCAGAGTACGCTTAATCATAAATAGTTAGAGAAAGTAAGCTACTTTCAATGTAGTAGTTAACGAAATAAAAGAATCTTTCAGTAGTTGCTTTTATAGAAGATACATTGAAAGAGAAGAAGTTCAAGCTAGATACATAGAAAGCTGGAGAATTATATGATGATATTATGGTTTCACTTGTAGCGGAATATCAAGCTAAGGTAGCTGGTTATATTAATCTGATATGGAACCCTACGGATGGGGCATTTGCTGGAATGGGAATTCCAGAAGTATATGATTTTGGTGTATTTGAGAAATACCGAAGACTTGGAATCGGGAATGTTATGATGGATGTGGTTGAGAATCTTGCCAAAAGTAAATGCGACAAGATTTGTCTTGGTGTAGGAGTTGCCAATGGATATGGTAGTGCACAACGAATGTATATAAAAAGAGGATACATTCCAGATGGTACTGGAGTATGGTATCAAAACAAGGTATGTCCTCAGTATACGCCATGTAACAATGATGATGATCTTGTACTATTCTTAGTAAAAGAATTATAAATACTTATAAATGAGAAAAGTTAGGTGCTTTATAACTTATTACACATCGGCTGATGATATTGAATATGGACACTTTGAGATAGAGAAGAATTTATGGGAGATTACTGTATCTATATAGTCAAAGAGAATTCTAGGGGGATTATCAATGATCGTTGAAAATAAAATAGGACAAGATTTTGATTCTTTGTCCAAGCGTATTCTATATTCGTATGTAGCTACATATCCAGATTTTAAGCCTGTGGATAATGGTGTCAATTATGAATCTCAAAAGCAAATGCATGATTTTTTAGCAGATACCTTACTCTTCATTTATGAGCATAATGAAATATTAGGAGTTACCAATCAACCAGATGCCTATTATGAAACTTGGGCCTTGAATAATAGTAATCCTGCCCTCATTCAATCGATGGAAAAAATTGAGGGTAAATTTGCTGACTTTATTGAAGTTCTGATAAAGATCGGTCGACTAGGCGAGCTTAAGGAAGACAAGCTGGTGATTCCAAAAGATAAATGGTCTCTAACAAAGCCTGTAATATCAAAGCTTGAGCTACTAGGGATTCACTGCGAACAAACGAAAGAGGAATCGACATTATGGATAGAAAAATATCCAAAGATTTTTCCGTCGTGGAAATCTTATTCTGAAAACGATGATTTGAATCTTCCGAAGCTTTCAAGAATTATGGCTTTTATCCATGGTAGATATTTTGGTAGGAAATATAAAGCAATCGATTACTTTCGTAAGTTAATAAATGATTCCAATCTTTTAGAACGGCTCGAAGATTTTCTTGAAGCAAGTAATTTCGAATATAATAACTTTGATCGGAGTGCAAAAACAAGGTATGCTGAAGTAAAATGGAGGAAGGATTATCCCAAAAATGAATATGCTTATATGCGAGCTTATTTCAATTGGAGAAAGAAAGACCAGATGTTTTATGAATTTCGTTTACCTCAATTTAGAAGTATGTTAAATTCATATAATGATATGGAGAAAGAACTTCAGACATTTGTATTTGACAGGTTAAAAACTTGTGATCACTGTGGTTATTGTACTCAGACGGATAAATCAGGGAAGAGACCTTGTTTGGCAATGGATTTAAGTTGTAATGGAGAAACCCTAAGCAAATGCCCTTTGTATCCTAATTTAACGTGGAATGATATGAATGCAAATGACTTAAATCGAATGCTTTCACTATTTGAGTTATCTGAAAGTTTATTATAGTAGTCATAGTACTTTTTATAGAAAAGAGCATCCACATAACATATTTCATCACTATTCTATCTCACTAAAAACAACAATTCATTTGGTAGGTGATTACT
>JAEZKD010000192.1 GCA_023415655.1 Bacillota bacterium
AAGGTTAGGTGATCTATGATATTCTTGTATATTTACTTATGTAAAATCACTCGTATCGTACTATATCTTAAATTTGCTCATAAGCGCCTCCAACACAATTGCTGAATCTTCGATGCCTTTTGAATCCACAGAGATTTGGCTGCTTCCATCTGCAACCTTACTTGCATTGTTTGCTAGATTTTCCGAAGTAGCCAAAATTTCTTCTGAACTAGCTGATTGTTCTTCAATAATTGCAGCCATACTATTTGCAATATGATCTACATTACTAATGCCTCCAATGATATTATTGATGATATTACTTGTATTCGTAACATTTTCATAGATATCATCAAAGGTTTTACTAGCATTGTTGATTAAACTTGTATTTTTCGAAATATCTTCTACATTCTCATGAGTCTTAATGATTGCTTTTTCTACCTGTTTATTAATTTCAATAACCAAACCCCCTATTTTATTAGCCGCACTAGCACTTGACTCGGCTAATTTTCTGATTTCGTCAGCCACCACTGAGAATCCTCTACCATGTTCTCCTGCTCTTGCAGCTTCAATCGAAGCATTGAGTGCAAGTAAATTCGTTTGTCCTGCAATACTTCCTATTAATTGAATGATATCGTTGATTTCTGTGGTCGAACTGCCAACCATTTCTACCGTTTCATTTAGTTCTTGAATAGATCCTTCAATATTTTCCATAGCTTTATGAATCTGTTGCATATCTTTATAACCAGTTTCTGCAACCATAACCGTACGATTCATCCTATCGTTTGCATCATTCCCCTCCGCATTGGTATTGGTTACCATAGTAGCTAAGCTTGTGGCATTATCTGCGATTTCGGTTATAGAACAGGTAATCTGCTCCATTGTTGTATGCATCTCATTCATAGAACTCGCCTGTTCTTCTGCCAGATGAGACAATTGAGAGGATATCTCCTTACCATTAGAAGATTGAATACTTAATTGTTCTGAAATTTTAGTTACATCAACAATCATGTCCTTTAATACCGCAATGAAGAGTTTTAGCTTTTCACTCATAAGTGATATCTCATCATGTCCCTTAACATCAATATCTATCGTAAAGTCTCCTTCGGTAATTCGTACAATGGAATTTGTCAATTTCTTGATAGGCTGTAATGCAATATGTATCATACGCTCACTCACAACGATCAAAATCAAGAATATAACCGCCGAAATGATAATATCATTTCTCTTAAGCTTATTAAAATCAGCTAGGATATCCGATTGCAATGCACAAGATACCAGTACCCAATCAGTATTTTCTACTTGCTTTATGATGGACAATAGCTCTCCCTCACTACTTTGCATCTGAAATATGTTCTGATTTCCAGAAGTAAGTTCATAAAGAATCCTAGCAAACATTGGATCACTGGATAAATCCGATAGATTGGCAGCAATTTTAGTTGCATCTTTATGTGCGAGTATTGTTCCCGTCGAATTATCAATTAAAAACGCATACCCAGTACCAAGTACTTTGATATCAGCTACTTCTTTCGTTATCTTTTCCAAGGAGATATCCGATGATAATACCCTCTTCTTTTCCATACTTTTCTGTAGCAGTGTCGTTGCACTAACCACATAATTACCTGTCTCCACATCAAGATATGGCTTTCCAAAGGTAAATTTATCATGATTCAAACCTTCTTTATACCAGTCTCTTTCAGTTACTACATATGATTCGTCTGGTATCCAACCAGAAGGATCTACAAATTTGCCTGTATTATCTCCAGTATAAATACCTGCTGGAATATTAGCATTTAACATTAACGTAGATGTTAGGTAATTCATCTCCTCTTGGTCATTTGCAAAATCAACAGTCTCCATCGTATTTTTCACTGCATTTAAAGTACTTAAGGTGGAATTGACAAAATTATTAATCTTCTCTACATTCGCCATAGACTCTGCTTGTAATAGTTGATTCGAGTAACTATTAATTGATTTTTTTAATCCACTTAATGTGTACATCAACAACAATAATACTGCAATTATTAAAATACTAATAAGTCTGCTTGTAATCTTAATTTTTAAACTACGCACCTTTTTTTTCCCTATTTTCTTTTCACCACTCATATCTTTTTCACTCTCCTATTTACATTTTACAATATCTACTAAAACAGTATGTTTTTTGAGTCTATCATTAATCATTCCAAAATTCAACATAATTTTCTTTTTTTCATCAAATTACTAAGAAAAGATATAAAATGGTAAAGTTTCTACAAAAAATAAGTGAAGTCATACTCGACTTCACTTATTAGTACTCTTATCTTACTGTCAAATCACAAAGAGTTGCGCCAAGGTAATCGAGCAATCTCTCACGTTCTACTACCAATTGACAGCCTCGAACCCCAGCGCTAATTGTAATTTCATCAAACAAAATTGCAGTCTCATCCACATACGTTGGAAATTTCTTTTTCATCCCAACAGGAGAGCAACCACCGCGAATGTATCCTGTTAGGTTAAGTAAATCTTTCACGGGAACTAATTCAACTTTTTTATCGCCAACCATCGTTGCCACTTTTTTTAAATTCAATTCCTCAGCCACTGGAATACAAAAAACAAGATATCCAATTTTCTCTCCTTTAGCAACTAAAGTTTTAAAAACCTGCTCGGGTGGAACATTAATCTGCTTTGCTACATGAACCCCACTTAAATCGTCCTCATCGACTTCATATTCAATTGCTCGAAACGCAATACTAGCTTGTTCTAACAAGCGCATCGCATTGGTTTTAGTCATCCTGTTCGTCACCTTCTTGTTTTATCATTTGCTCCCAAAGGGGCTTACGAACCTTCTTTCGTGTGATTTCTACAAGATTTAAAGCAGTCATATCGATTAATGTTGCTTTAATCGGATCTAGCTTTAGATAGCCTTCTAGCGTTGTCATCAACTGCTTTTTTGCATCCTCAGACATCATATCAATAAAATCTACAATGATAATACCAGAGATATTACGAAGACGAATCTGCTTCGCAATCTCTTTGGCGGCTTCTAGATTCACCTTTAAAAAGGTTTCTTGGATATTTTTCTTCTTCGACACTGCTTTGCCAGTATTGACATCGATGACGGTTAAGGCTTCGGTTGGCTGAATAATCAAGGTTCCACCGCAGTCTAACCACACCTTTTCTCTAAGTGCATTCTTTAATTTATGCTCAATGCTATATAGCTTATCCAAGGCGAGTTGCTTATCTTCATACAACCTAAGCTTTTGTAGATCTTCTTTTTGATGGATAGTGAGATATTCCTTCATCTGTTCATAAAGCTCAAGATCGTCCGTGACAATCTCTTGGAGCTCTTTGGAAAAGTTATCTCGCAACGCACAAAGATAAGCTCTCGGAGTCCGATAGACTAAGGAAAAACGAGTTCGATAGATTCCTTGAGTGACAACACGTTGATATTCCTCAACTAGGCCTTTTAATTCTTCAACTATAAGACTTTCCTCGGCTCCCTGTGCATTCGTACGAATCACTAATCCATACTCCTCAGACAAATACGGTGTCACTATCTTTTTTAGGCGTTTTCGTTCTGCATCGGATTCAATCTTAGAAGAAATTCCAAGCTTGCCTTTCCTATGAACAAGTACCATGTATTTCCCCGTAAAAGATATGTTGGTTGTACAAACTGGAGCCTTCGTTTTCACATCCTCTTTTGAAATCTGAACTAGGAATTCATCCCCAATACACACCTTTGTATTTGGTATCGATGTATAAATCGGATTCGCCACCTCAGCTAAGCTAAGGTAGCACATTTTTTTATCTTCGATTTCTACAAAGGCAGCATTGATATTCTTAACAATGTTTTTCACCTTACCTACGTAGATATTCCCAAGCATCGAGGTTTCTTGTATTGGATCCACATTGACCTGAATCATCTGATTCTCTTCATAAAGAGATGAGATAATGTTTTCATTTAATTTTGTTATTATGAGTTTCTTACTCAAGTTCTCATCTCCTATTCAGCAATTCCCATACGAATCAAAGGAACAAGCTCTCGTTTTAATTCCTTTCCTTCCTTGACTGCTTCAATCATCTCTTCCATCGACATCTTATTATCTGCGACATTGCCGTAGGTCTCCATTCGATGAAGCTGGAAGGCAAATGGTTGATATTCAATTCCAGCATACTCACAAAAAGCTTCCATTACAAGGTCTGGCTTAATATTAATCACAGAACCAGTCGCTAACTGAAGGAATACTCTAATGCCATTGTCATAACAATCTGCATGCTCGATACCAAAACCACGGTCTTCAAACCAAACATCATAGATAAATTTCTTGATATCCATCTCTCGTTCACTCTTTTTGGACTTTTTCGTAACAAAAATCTTTTCTTGAGCATAAAATTCCTTGAACTTAGCTTCAAATTCTGCTTTTGACAAGAATTCATAGCCCTCTTTGAGGGAAACCATATAATCTGCTGCAGCTACCTGAGACATTGCAGTTTCTTTTTTCTGATTTGGAAGCTGATCACGTAACACCTCAATCCCAGTCACCGCAAAACCTTCGTTCATCTGAGCATTCAAGGCAGTCATCAGTTCTTCCTTTGAATTCATTGAGTTTATCTCAATATCTACATACTCACCATCACTTGTTAAACCAACCCCTAATGGTGCGGCAAAGGACATAATCTGATGTGGATTAAAGCCTGCACTATATGCAATATCAATCTGTGCACGACGAATTGCCTTCTGGAAGTATCTCATAACATCCAAATGTCCGATGAACTTCACCACGCTATATTTTGCAAATTTAATTCTAACTTTCATCTAAAAACCCTTATTACCTTTCTATGATTATCGAATGCAGACACCTGTCTGATACGTAGCTGCACCACAGCCAGAACATTTCATCTTACAGTTTGCTGTCTCTTTTTCATTCTTAGCATTTTGATACTCACGGTATAAGAACTTCTTTGTCACACCGATATCAATGAAATCCCATGGGAAAATCTCGTCCTCTGCACGTTCTCTACTTGTGTAGAATGATACATCGACACCGTTTTCTTCAAACACCTTCATCCATACATCATTCTTAAAGTATTCTGACCAAGAATCGAACACACAGCCTTGTTGATACGCATCGTAAATGGACTTGCTAAGACGACGATCACCTCTTGCAAACACACCTTCTAAGATCGTAACGTCTGCATCATGCCAGTTGTAACGAATGCTCTTATAATTTAACTGTTCCTTCATCTTACCATTTAGGAAACGCTGTTTGTCACGGAACTCTTCACTTGTTACCATACGAGACCACTGGAATGGAGTGAATGGCTTTGGAACAAAGAAGGACGTACTTGCAGTAATTGCAACCTTACCATTTCTTTGATCCTTTGGTATGGTATAGTATTCTCTCGCAATCTTATCAGAAAGAATCGCAATTCCTTCAATATCTTCATTCGTCTCAGTTGGAAGACCTAACATAAAGTATAATTTTACTTTATTCCAACCAGAAACAAAGGCATCCATAGCACCCTTTAAGATGACTTCTTCGGACAACCCTTTATTGATAACATCACGAAGTCTCTGAGAACCTGCTTCTGGAGCAAAGGTCAAACTGCTCTTTTTAATATCTTGTACCTTACTCATAACGTCTAAGGCAAACGCATCAATACGAAGCGATGGTAAGGAGATGTTGACACCATTTTGCTTAAATTCATCGATTAAGAAATAAACCAATTCTTGAAGATCGTCGTAATCACTGGAGCTTAAGGAACTCAAAGAAATTTCCTCATGACCAGTCGAATTGATCATATCTCTTGCTAAATCTTTTAACAAGTTCACATCCCGCTGTCTCGTTGGACGATAAAGCATACCAGCCTGGCAGAAACGACATCCACGGATACAACCACGCTGAATCTCTAATACCACACGGTCCTGAATTGCTTTGATGTATGGAACTAAAGGCTTTCTTGGATAATACGTATTGCTAACATCACGAACCATTTGCTTTTTCACCTTACTTGGTGCATTCTCATGATTTGGTGTCATTGCCTGAATTGTTCCATCCTCGTTGTAAGTCACATCATATAAGGAAGGGACATAGATTCCTTCAATCTTAGCAAGCTTTTCAAGGTACTCCTTACGACTACCACCAGCTGCTTTGTGCTCTTTGTAAAGATCTAGCACCTGATCATAGACTGTCTCACCTTCTCCGATATAAAAGCAATCAAAGAAATCTGCAATTGGCTCTGGATTATAGGAGCATGGACCACCACCTATAACAATTGGATGCTCCTCGGTACGATCCTTTGCATAGATTGGAATCTGGGATAAATCAAGAATTTGAAGAATATTCGTATAACACATCTCATATTGAAGTGTAATACCAAGAAAATCAAAGTCCTTGATTGGATCCTGTGATTCAAGTGCAAACAATGGAATTTGCTTGTCACGTAGAATTGGATCTAAATCCATCCAAGGAGAGTAGACACGTTCACAATACGTATCCGGTCTTTGATTGAACATATCATATAGAATTTGAATTCCAAGATGGGACATACCAACTTCATAGACATCAGGGAAACACATACAGAAACGGATATCGACTTTTTCTTTATCCTTTACTACCACGTTTACTTCATTTCCAATGTATCGAGCTGGCTTATCTATCGTTAATAGTATTTCATCCGATAAAGCTAATTTTCTCATTTTTACCTCTTTCTATCTAACGCTGGTATTACAGTTACTTTTTTATTTCTTGCTGTGATAACAGTTTTGGTTTCATCTGTGCAGAACACTGTAAATACCACTATAGTTACTCTTATTTTAACTATATCTTTCGCTATTATAACAAAAAGGGATGGAATAATCCACCCCTTAAAAATTTTAAACGAATTCTTTACTTTGATTTGAAAATATGAACCATTTTTTTGAAACTTACCTTTTCACCAGTATAAAGTATCAAGCCTTTAAAAAGTTTTGCAGCCACGATAATTACAAATGCTGAGAATAGCAATAAAATGAACAATGCTAAAATTCCCTGACCAATTCCAACTGTACCTGTTAACAAATCGACTGGTACACTGAATGGTATCGTAAATGGTATATACCTCGCAACACTAAGCACCGCAGTATTATCTGCCGCCGAAGCAATATAGCAAACAAGCCAACTGATGATAATTGGAAACACAAAAATTCCCTGAGCACTTGCAATATCCTCTGGCTTTGAAACCATACATCCAGCCAAGCTTGCAAGCACGCAATAAAACAAAAATCCAATACAGAAGATTAATACTGCAATGATCACGGAAGAAAGTGTTAATGCTGATTCACCAATGTTATCTCGAACAAAATTAATGATGGTAATGACTGTATTTTCATATTCTGGATACATCGCATGAGCGATGGCATTTCCACCAAAGAAACCAACCACTGTTGCAAATACCCAGATGATAAATTGTAAGATGGCTGAGGCTGAAATCGCTAATACCTTACCTGTAATCAGCGCATATGGATGAATACTTGTTAAAAGTGTTTCCATTAATTTTGTCGTTTTTTCTGAAGACACTGACTTGCTCACTGTCTGTCCATGTAACAAGAGCATCATATACATCATGAATCCAAAAATCATAGGAACTAACATCTTGATTAATATAGTCACTATATTGGTATCTTCTCCAACACTTTGATACGTTGTTTGAACTGGAGCTAATGCAGTCGTTAACTGCTCCATTGTAAGACCAGCTTGCATCATCTTATTGGATTCAAAGCACATCGTCATATCTTGTAATAAAGTATCACAATCACCTGTTGAGATTGTAGATGAGGAAGGAATCAAACCTTCTAACTGATATCCTGTCTCAGTGGTTGTAATATGAACCAAGACTCCAGCAGTCGTTTCGTTCTCGAGTGTTTGAAGAGCATCCTTCACAGTAGTGTTTGTAATACTTTTATAGTTCGTATCCGGATAACGATTTGGAGCCACTTGTTGCATCATCATCGCAAAATCGGTTGTTTCCAAACCACTTTCATCTAAGATAAATACTTGACTAATCGGAGATGACTTCTCTTCTTCGTCTGGTTTTGCTACTAAAATATTCACTAAAACAAGAACACCGATGAGAACAAGGGCAATCAAAGCAGTAACTGCTTTATATCCTTTTCCATTGTTTTTTTGAAAGGTAAAGCGAAATACAGTTTTCCAGCCTCTTAAATAATTGTTCATTTACTTTACCTCCTTCTTCATTAATTTTGCCATACCAAACAATTGCTTTAGCTTAATGGTATTCCCATTGTGAAGAATTAAAGACTCGTAAATTCTAGCTACAAACTGAGTCAATAGGATGACAAATACAATTTGTAATGCAATGGATATGGCAGCAGTTGCGAAGGTGACCTTACCAATCAAAATTGCTCCTGGAAGTAAAAATGGAGAAGAAAGCGGAAAGATCATAGCAAATTTCACATAAGCAGTTTCCCCTGCAGCCATCATAGTATTAGCAGCAAAAATAGCAATGTAAGCGCTAACCATAGTAGTAATTGTAAATAAGGTTAACCCTTCATTCAGTTCTTCTAGTTTACTTACTGTTGCACCAGCAAGACCTGCAAGTGTACCAAAGAACATCAATCCAAGGCCGATGACAACTATGCAGATTAGAAGATTCACAAAATTTAAGTTCGCAAATACTTCACTTGGGAGATACTGTTCCAATAGACTTACTCCACCTGAGGCAGTTACTTGATTGGATACAAAGATTACAATCACAGTGGCAATAGTCTGTCCTAAGACAGCGGTTAACATGGCTAATATTTTACCAAGCATCAAAGCCAATGGCTTCACAGAGGTTAATAAATATTCTACAACACGAGTCGACTTATCACTTGCAATGGACGTTGCAACCTGAGTACCTGATAGTGTTGTTACCATAAGTATCACAAAAAAGATACCATAGATTAGCCAATATTGAGTCATTGATATCGAAGTATCTTCTTCAATATATTCCTCACCCATTATATTTAAGGTTGTCACCTTAGTTGTCGTCTCAGAGTCAATAAACCTCATCTGGTCTTCACTAATATCAAGTGACTCTTGTTTATATTGTTCAAATAACTCTAGAATAAAACTTCCTAATTCCTTTGTTTCATCTTTGGTTACTTCTCCTTGACTTGATTTTGTAAAGTTCAGTTCAAAGCCACCTAAAGATGTTGTGATTTTTAAGATAATGCTTGTCGTTTCCGTTTCGTCTATTAACTCACACAACTCCTCATATGAGGTCGTTGCTGGAACAAATTGCACATCCCCAAAGGTTTCCTCTGTAATTGTTGGCACAAACGGATTCTCAGATAATCCACTCTCATCCTTAATATAAACTTTTTCAATATGATTTTCTATTTCCTTATCCGTGCCGCCAGTGAATAAATTAATCAATGGCATCGACACTGCTGAAATCACTAAGAGAATGATTAAGGAAACAAGAAAGGATTTACTCTTTACTGTCTGGATTAAAGTAAAGGAATAGACGTCCTTCCATCCAGAAATCTTACTCTTCTTCATGAACATCCCCCACCTTTTCTACGAAGATCTCATGTAACGATGGTTCACGCAGTTCAAATTTTACCACTGGAACCTTATCTTCAATTAATTTTGTTAAGAAAGCCATCGCTTGCTCTTGTCCTGTTACCTTTAAGTGATATTGACTTGGTGTCTTCTCTTTCACCTTTAATCCAAATGCATTGATGTATTGGTCAATCTCAATATCACATTTGACGAATAGATTCACACGGCCATAGCTTTTCTTAATTTGATTTAAATCACCCTGTAATACTGCTTTCCCACGATTCATAATCAGAATGTCGGAACAGAACTCTTCAATTGTTGGCATCTGATGGCTTGACATAATTAGGTATTTATCCTTAGCGATTTCCTCGCGAATAATGCTCTTAAACAAATCTGTATTCACAGGATCTAACCCACTTAGTGGCTCATCTAATATAATCAACTTTGGATCAGAAATTAGCGCTGCCATCAGCTGAATCTTTTGCTGATTTCCTTTACTTAACTGATCCGCACGGTTTGCTTTGGATTTTTTCTTTCCCTTCTTCTCAGGAAAAACATACTCAGTCACTTTGAGTTTTTCTGACCAATCCTTGATTCGTTCCATGGCAACCTTCTTTGGAACATTCTTAAGCTTTGCAAAATAAAGCAATTGATCAAGTAAAGAATATTTTGGATAGAGACCACGTTCTTCTGCCAAATAACCTACGTTCGTCCTTACTGGATCGAGTGGCTTACCATCCCATAAAACCTCTCCCTCATCGTGAGCAAGCATACCAAGGATAATACGTAAGGTCGTCGTCTTTCCTGCTCCATTGGTACCAAGCAATGCATAAACACCTGGTTTATCAATTTCAAAACTGATGTTATCTACAACCGTTTTTTCACCATATTTCTTCGTAAGATTCTTAATTGTTAATGACATAAACAATCCCCTTTTCTTTGCTAATCCTTGTAGTCAATGAGATTTCTCTCACTGAACAGAAACTATTGTTACCATAAATACACTAAAATGTAATATTTATGAATTTTGTTAGAATTATAACACATGTATTTCGGTAAGAAAAGAGTTTTCCAAGGTTAGTCAAGTTTTTTAATGATATTCTAATAATAAGATTAGAATAACTACTCCAAAAGCCTGTCTACTTTCAATTCGATTGAAAAATATAGCTTCCTATGGTATATTGAGGTGGATTATTCTTCTATGTTCGTGAACCATCCTTGTATCTTAGTTTGAATGGAGTCAACAAGAGAATGATCTTGCACGGACTCAATTACTTGATCCGTTGTTAAGTTCCCAATTTCTACAGAAAACTGTTTACCTATAAACAATAAAATAAACAGCAAACAAGCGAAGATAATTCGCATCAATAGCCCCTTAATATACTTTTCTCGGCGGAGTTTTGTCAATTTATCATCCATAAGAGCTCCTTGCAGTTCTTTATGTTTTATCTTATGTTCTAATAATTTGATTTAGAATGAAAATGAAAGGAAGGATTATGCAACTACAAATCGATGAACGAGACATCTTTTGTAATGTCTCGTATACCAAAGGAACCAAATTCAGTATATCAATTACCATGGAAGGCTTGGTTGAAGTTCGTGCTCCAAAAAAAACAAGCGAAGAAGAAATCATCCAATACATCCATTCCAATAAAAAAATGATCTTAAAGTTTTATGAGCGTTTGGACAATCAGACCTATGTCTCTAGTAAGAAATCTTATAATGAGGAAGAAAACTTTTTATATCTTGGAAAAGCACGAGCACTCTCTGAGATACTTACCCCAATGCCAGAGACTACAGAACAAATTCAGATTGAGTTAAAACGTTTTTATACGCAAACAACTCGTTCCATCATCAAAGAACGAGTTGCTTATTATGAACAAATAATGAATGTCAAAGCCAAAAATGTCACTATAGTAGATTCTGCAAAAACCTGGGGTACTTGTAATAGCAATCGTGAACTCACCTTTAACTATCGTCTTTGTATGGCACCAATGCCTGTCATTGACTCCGTTGTCATTCATGAGCTTTGTCATATCTTCCATCTTAACCATGATCGTTCCTTTTGGAGAAAGGTTGGAACCTATGACCCGAATTATAAGGCACATGAGCAATATCTCGCTACGATAGGTGGCGTTATGACAATTTAATAGTTTCATCTAGGTACGATTGGCGTTATGACAATTTAATTTGGGCTTATGCAGTCGTATGGTTTAGACTTTACCTTTCTGATAGTATTGGTCACTTGTTATGACTGTTCTTCCCTCTTATGCACCAATACACAACTACTAATTCCAGGAACAATAACATACGTATCCGGAAGCTTTCTAAGTGGCTTTACTCCTGCTTTTGTTCCTTCCACATAGACAGTCCAATTACTAAAACCAAGCTCCACACGAACCTCTTCCATAGACGCATTATGAACGACGCAAACCTTCGTATGCTCATCCTCTTGAATCTGATAAGCAATGACTTGCTCTTGATTGGTCTCTAAAAAGGTAAGCTTACTTTGAATCTGCTCTGTGGTTGTAAGTCGTAACCCGATATGAGCTTTTCGAAACTCAATCAATCCTTTGTAGTAGTTCGTCACCATAAGCATCTCACTGCGTCGATCCCATCGAAGCTGATTCGTTTCGTCTGGGGAGCGATAGCTATTCTCATCAAAACTACCTGGCTCTAATAGATTTGGTTTCGTTCGAAGCATTTCTTCTCCTGCCATAAAGAATGGAATCCCTTGGGAGGTAAATAGAATCGCTGCAATCAGAAGATTTCTTTTGATTTTTACTTCCCTAGTCTCCTCTGCATTGGTAATACTTAGCTTATCCCACAAGGTCAAGTTATCATGTGCAGAAGCATAGTTAATGCACTGATTCGGCTGTTTTGCCCAAGCGCTATTACTATAATTAATATTCGAATAATCAATCTGAGGATGCTGTGTCGCTGCAACGATTCCAAATTTGACACTCTCAGTTAATTGTTTTGCTCCAGTTGCAAAGCCTCGTTCCTTAGCGACAAATACACTCCCCTTGAGAGCATCTCTCATATCATCACAAAACGCCCCAATTCCTGGCATTTGACTCATATGTGCCTTCATTGCACGTTTCTCTTCTGGAAGTACCGAAGGATTCCCTGTCCAGCCTTCACCATAAAGCAAGATGCCTGGATCAATTGCATCCATTCGTGTTCTTATTTCCTGCATCGTCTCGATATCGTGAACTCCCATCAGATCGAATCGAAACCCATCGATGTGATATTCCTTTACCCAGTATTCTAAAGAATCGATAATATACTTACGTACCATACTTCGTTCCGATGCCACTTCGTTCCCACAAGCTGACGCATCAGAGAATACCTCTCCTTGTTTACGATAATAGTAATCGGGCACCGTCTTTTGAAAATTAGAATCTAAGGTCTCATAGGTATGATTATAGACAACATCCATCACAACCTGAATTCCCTGTTCATGCATAGCTTTCACCATTTGCTTGAATTCACGAATGCGTACTGCTCCATCATAAGGATTCGTAGAATAAGAGCCTTCTGGGACATTGTAATTCACAGGATCATACCCCCAATTATACTGCTCATTTCCTTGGTTGGTTTCATCCAACCACCCATAATCAAAGGTTGGAAGTAAGTGAACGTGTGTAACACCTAATTCCTTGAGATAATCAAGCCCAAGGCTCAGCCCATGTTCATCCTTTAAACCAAATTCTGTGAATGCAAGGTATTTACCAGGGTGAACAAAAGGTCCTTGGCTAGAAAAATCACGAATATGTAACTCATAAATAACGGACTCGGTTGCATGATTGCATCTTGGACGTTGTTCGGTAGAAAACCCTTCAGGATTCGTACGATTTAGATCAATTACCATGGCACGCTTTCCATTCACTCCAACTGCCTTCGCATAAAGATCCACTGCTTCTCTCGTTTGATTGTTCACCGTAATGGAATAGGTATAATAGATACCGTCATAATCCCCTTCACACGTGCAATACCAAGTTCCCGCTTCTCCATTTATCATCGGATAGGAAGCCATAGCTTCTCCTCGTTCTCCATCCTTAAAAAGATTGACAAAAACCGCTTCTGCCGTCGGTGCCCACATTCGAAACACTGTCTGTTCTTTCTGATAAAGGGCCCCCAAATCACCTTTAGAATAGGTGTATTTTTCTTCAAATGCCTGATCAAATAACATATTGCTTCTCCTTTTCAATGCTAATGCTATTATATCATTTACCACTTGTTTTCGAAAGTATTAATTTCATTTCGAAATATAAATTGCGAACTTTTTTAGGTATTTGATAGCGTTCCCAAGATAATCTCATTCCAATTCGGAAAAAAGTTGAAAAACGATATTGTTTCATATATAATAACAAGTAATGCTTAACAAGCAAATTACATTGCTTTATCAGAATTTTTATAATCACAAGGAGGTAAGAATATGTCAGAAAATATTTATGACGTACTCTTAGAGCGCGGTTTTATTGAACAAGCGACACATGAAAATGAAATCAAAGAGTTACTTGGAAAAGAAAAAGTAACTTTTTATATTGGATTTGATGCTACAGCAGACAGCTTGACAGCAGGTCATTTCTTAACCGTTATGGCAATGATGCATATGCAACGTGCAGGCCACAAACCAATTGCCCTACTCGGTGGTGGTACTACTATGATCGGTGATCCTACTGGTAAATCCGATATGCGTACAATTATGACTAGAGAAACCATTGAACACAACGCAGCATGCTTCCAACGCCAATTATCCAAATTCATTGATTTCAACGAAGGCAACGCAATCATTGCTAACAATGCAGATTGGCTTCTTGATCTGAACTACGTTGAATTCCTACGTGAAATCGGGGTTCATTTCTCGGTAAACAAGATGTTATCTGCAGAATGCTACAAACAGAGAATGGAACGTGGTCTTACCTTCTTTGAATTCAACTATATGTTAATGCAGTCCTACGATTTCTGGGTACTTTACAAAAAATATGGATGTCAGTTGCAGTTAGGTGGAAACGATCAGTGGTCCAACATTCTTGGTGGTGTTGACTTAATTCGTCGTAAGGAACAAGCTCCAGCATTTGGTCTTACCTTTAAGTTATTAACTACAAGTGAAGGCTTAAAAATGGGCAAAACAATGAAAGGTGCTGTTTGGTTGGATCCTGCTAAGACGACCCCATATGAATTCTATCAGTACTGGAGAAACATCGAAGATGTTAAGGTTGAAGAATGTCTTGGTCTACTCACCTTCCTACCTATGGATGAGGTTCGTAGATTAGGTGCCTTAGAAGGTTCTAAAATCAACGAAGCAAAAGAAGTGTTAGCTTATGAAATTACAAAAATTGTTCACGGGGAAGAAGAAGCACAAAAAGCACAGGAAGCAGCACGTAGCTTATTTGCTGGTGGTGTTACAAGCGAGCATATGCCTACTACTACTTATCCTACTGCACAATTTGAGGAAGGAATTGACTTAATCACCTTAATGATGGATGCAAAATTAGCTACTTCTCGTTCCGATGCAAGAAGAAACATCGAACAGGGTGGTGTATCGGTCAATGATGTAAAAGTTACAGATTTTACTGCTAAGTTTACTACTTCTGATTTTAATGAAGATGGAGCTTTACTTGTAAAAAAAGGAAAGAAAGCATATCATTTATTTAAAGCAGAGTAATTATCTTGATTGGAGGGGTTTTTGATGCCTTGGTGTCCACAATGTAAAACGGAATACAGAGATGGGATTTTAAACTGTACAGACTGCGGTACAAAGCTAATAAATGAACAACCTGAGGAAAGTGAATACACTCTTCTTTGTACGTTAGAAAATGATGTAATTGCTGAAAAACTGAAAAAGTATTTTGATTACTCTGGAATCGAAAGCTACTATGAGTACGATGAAAAAGAATTGGGTTATAGTGTATACGTAAAAGAGGATGAATTAAAAAAGGCGAAGAAATCCTTTCAAGCTTTCTACTCTGTTGAATTAGAAGCACTTTCTAAGGTGGAAGAAAAAGATCAAGGATCGATGGCTTATAATTCAGACGATGCAAAATCCTATGATCACGACTCAAGCATGGATATGAATGAGAATTACGACTCGGAAGAAAATGATTACGATGAGTATGGTTTTGAAACGGAAGATTCAGAAGATACAGATTTTAATGCTGAGAATTATAAGGAATCCTTTATGGAACCGTCGGGTCATGCAAAAGACACTTCCTCAATCCAAAGTGAAGAACAAAGAACTAAGATTGCTAAGATGTTGTATGAAGGTGGTTCCTATGAGAAGAAGGCTGACAAAGCAAAAGATCTAAAATCAACCACTTACACCTTCTTCTTCTTTGGTTTTATCGGGGTTGCTTTTGTATTACTAAACCTTTTTGGTGTCATCAATTTCATTGGAGGTCCCCTTCAATACCTTCTGATGTCAGCAATGTTTATTGGTTTTATCTTTGTTGGCGTAAATGCCATGCAGCGTGCGAAGAAAGTATTAAAGGAAGCAATTCAAGAAGAAAAAACAACAAAAGCAATCATGGAATATCTAGATCTTTCTGTAACAAACGAAGTAATGGAAGGGCTCAAAGACTCCTCCTTTAGTGAAGAAGGAAACTTCATCCGAGTTATGGAGGGCTTAAAAGCAATTGTCGTTTCTCAATTTGGAGAATTAGACGATGCTTATCTAGACTATGTAACCGAAGAATTCTATAATTCAAGATTTGAAGAAGACTTAGAGGATGATGAAGAATAAGTGAAGCCACTATGTTAATCATATTCATAATCCAAAAGAGAGAGTTTCGCAAACGAAACTCTCTCTTTTTTAACGGAAGATTTCTTCCAATTCTTCCTTAGTGAGTGTATTAATAAATACTTCTTTTGATTGGATAATTGCATCCGATAATTCTTTCTTCTTCTTTTGAAGCTTGAATATCTTCTCTTCTATTGTATTCTTTGTTAATAGCTTAATCACATGCACGTTGTTCTTCTGACCAATACGATAAACACGGTCGGTAGCCTGCTCTTCCACTGCAGGATTCCACCATGGATCATAGTGAATCACGGTATCTGCACCTGTTAGGTTCAATCCTGTTCCACCAGCTTTTAAAGAAATCAAGAAGATATCTCCTTCTCCGCTGTTAAAACGTTTAACATAATCGTTACGCTCTGCAATTGGTGTACTACCTTCTAGATAAAAATATTGAATCTTTGCTTTTTTCAACTCTTCTTCAATGATTTTTAACATAGAGGTAAACTGGGAGAATACTAAAATACGATGCTTGCTTGCCATTGCTTCTTCAATAACTTCCAACAACAATTCTAATTTACCAGAACCACCTTCGTAATTATCAATGAACGTACTTGGATGACAACAAATTTGGCGCAATCTTGTTAAAGCAGCCAGAATCTTCATCTGACTCTTTTCCATACCCTTAGTTTCAATTTCACTAAAGATGTCGTTTCGAATTTCAGCAAGATAAGAGAGATAAACCTTTCTTTGTTCGTCTGTCATCTCTGTCACTATCTTCTCCTCTAACTTCTCTGGAAGATCATCCAAAACATCTTTTTTCATTCTTCGAAGAACAAATGGACGAATTCGATGATTTAAACGATTCAATGCCTCCGTATCTTCTTTTAAGATCTGCTTTTCATAGCGATTTACGAACTTGGAATGTGACATTAAGTAGTCTGGCATGATAAAGTCAAAGATTGACCAAAGCTCTGATAGACTATTCTCAATTGGTGTACCAGTTAACGCAAATCGATGCTTTGAATTCAACAGCTTAACTGAGATAGCATTCAAAGAGGAGGCATTCTTAATAAATTGTGCTTCATCAATAAAAACGGTATCAAATTCAATCTTCTGATAGTGTTGAATATCTCTTCGAATTAATGGATACGATGTGATTAACACATCATATTTTTCATAACTTTCAATCATTGCCTGGCGTTCTTGTGGATTACCAGAGATGACAAGAGCACTAATAAATGGCGTAAAGGTCTCAAACTCATCCTGCCAGTTATACACAAGTGACGTTGGACAAACGATTAAAAATCGTCGTCTCGAATTTTTACTGTGACTGATCTTTCCTGCAATATATACAATGGATTGGAGTGTCTTACCAAGACCCATATCATCTGCTAAGATTCCTCCAAGATTATTATCTGCAAGCGAATTCAACCATTGATATCCAGTTTCCTGATATGGGCGAAGCTTCGCTTCCACTGCAGTCGGTAATTCATGTACCTTTTTGGTTGGATTTAAGATATGATCTATCAGTTCTTGAAAATCTTGATTCTTTTCTACTACGAGGTCCGTATGCGATAACGCATCTTCAAGATAAAAGGCTTTGTTTTTCGAAAGCTTGATTGGTTCCTCCGTTAAGGATTTCACTGAAACATTCAAATCCTCTAGCATCGTTGAAATCTTTTCGATTTTCTCATCCTCTAAGTTAATAAAGCTTCCATCCTTTAAGCGATAGTATTTCTTACGAAGCTGGAATGAACGAAACATCGCTTTGAGCTCATCCTTCGGAATGTTCTCTGCATCCAAATCCATCTCAAGTAAGTCAATGTCATTGCTAACACGAAGCCCAACGTGAAAGTTACTAGTTGATTTTACCCCAATTTTCTTAAAGCTTTCCGAATAATAGGTTTCACAAACACTCATAAGTTCCTGCATCTTAACGGTAAGGAACTCGTAGATACTAGCATCGTTCTTCATCAGATAGAAAGTGGAATGAGGTTCAAAATCCATATGCTCTAATAATCTCATAATCTCATATTCTTCTTCCTTTTGACGAATCAGAATGAATTCTTCGGTTCTTGGACTTTCAAAACAATTAAATTCATGCTCTCCATAACGGAATTTTAATTCTGCTTTGATTCCATGATTATATTTATCCAGATACACACAGCTTTGCAATGGTAACTGCAGATATCTACTACTTAAACTTTCAGGAACCTCAATATCCATCGTCTCATGTAACTTCGGTAAGACTTCTTCCAAGAATCTTTGTTTCATCTCACCATGGAAGGATAATGGCTTCTTATCCTTTCCAAGTGTATTATAAAAAGGTACATAGTTTCGAGTGAACTTCTGAGTTGGAGAGTATATATAACCATTAAAATAAATCAAAGAGCCATCCTCTGACAACGAAACGACTGGCTCTCTCTCCTTATAATCAAGTAGTATCGTGTCTTCATAAACGTCTAATTCATACGCAATGTTAGGATTTCCCTTCTGGTAACGGATGTCATCAAATTTGCGCTGATAAAGCTCCAAACGAAAGGTGCTTTTTCCAATCAGACTTAAGAATTTTTCTAGCATTCGTTTGGACAGCATCATTTGGTGCTTTGCAAAGATTTTAGAATAAGAGGTTTTATCAATCAGCTCTTGAATTTCCAAAATCTCTAATAGAAAATCCAGCAGTTGTGTGGAGGTTTTATCAAATTCACTTTCACCAGCAATATATTTAAAATCTTTTCCTAAAACAATATTTTCTTTGTTATAATAATCGGTCAAGAATTTCTTAATGGACTGAACCTTATACATATGTGTATTCCCTACATGTAGCATAACCATAGCATAGTTATCAGCCTTTAGCATGGAAGGTATCGTAATTGTAGGAATCACTCGAAATACTTCTCCCTCTGCTTTTGTATCATCTTGATTCGCAAAATAATCCAAAACCTGAAATGCTTTTTTTTCTTCTGGGGTTCTAGGTTCCTCCATAGAAGACTTTTCCTGATATTTTAAAAGGAATAGTAAGCTGGCTACCACATGCTTACAAGCTCCCTTTTCTTTCAAATGGGACGGACAATTACACGAATAATCAAAGGATCCATCTTGCTTCTCACCAACGGAAACCTGGTACGTATAACTTCCCTTCACTTGAAATTTATACTGATTTGCAGCTTTTGAGAAAGTCGCATTGGTAACACGGTTATTCTTGTAATACTGTAGTCCTCGAGAGTACACAATATCACTTGATGCCAAATTTCTAATCCCGTTTCTTGATAGTCGCAACATAATGTTACTTCCTCCTATGTTTTCTATCAATGAAATAAATAATTTATTTCACCAGTATCTTATTATTATATCACAAATTTTGAAATAAACTATTATTTTTTACAGTTGTTTGCACCTTTTTCTACCAATTGACATGATAAAAAGATAGGGTATCGTATTCTTCCTACAATACCCTATCTTTATTGTCTAAAATTTATGACTCTTACGAAGCCTGTATTTCATTAATCTGCAATATCAGCATACATAAAGTACCAATATCCTAAAGGTGAATGCCAAGATCCTGTAATCTTTGGACTCTGTAAATAGAAGTCTGCATAATGTGCCAATGGAATCATTGCTGCTTCTTGCATTAAGATATCTTCGGCTTTATGTAATGCATTGAAACGCTCTGTTTCATCAACAGTTGTTCTGGAAATATCCATTGCAGCGTCATATTCTGCATTCACAAATTTACCATCGTTATTACCATTGGTGGAATAGAAAAGGTCAAGCATATTGGATGGATCGTCATAGTCTCCAACCCAACCATTACGTGCAACTTCATAATCCCCAGAACGTCTTGCTGGTGTAAAGCTTGCCCATTCCATAATATTAACTTCAAGATTGATTCCAAGTTCTCCCCAAGCTTGCTGTAAGTATTCAGCAACTACTTTATGATAACCAGAATCATTGGTTGAATACGTAATTGTTGGGAATCCTGCACCATCCTTATAACCAGCCTCTGCTAATAAGCTCTTTGCTTCTGCTAAGTTTGCATCGAATGTTGTATTATCAATATATGGAGCTCCACCATTTGCGTTATCTTCAAAATTAGTACCATCTTTATCTGCCCAACCTGGACCCATAAAATTAGTTGCTGGCTTATAAGTTCCTTGCATTAAGGTATTCGCAACATAATCACGGTCAATCGCAAGACTTAAAGCTTTACGTACTCTTACATCCTTAAAGATTTCAACATTGTGATTGATTGAAAGATAATAGGTTCCAATCAGTGGATCTACATGGAATTCTGAATTATCTGCAAAGCTAGGGATTTCCTCAGTTGGAACATCCTTAATCATCAAGGCTTCGCCTGTCTTATATGCATTATAAGAAGCATTCGCATCTTCCATCAAAAGGAATTTGATAGAGCCAAGTTTGATTGCATCTGCATTCCAGTAATTTGTATTCTTTGTCATTGTAATATGAGAACCTGGTACCATTTCGCTAATGTAGAATGGTCCATTTGAGATATAAGATTCTGCTTTTACTGCCCAGGAATCTCCATTGGCAGTGATAGTAGCCTCATTCACTGGACTTAAAACAGCAAATGCTGCAAGACTTCCAAAAAAGGAACAAGGAGCACTTAACTCAACCACTAAAGTCTTATCATCAGGTGCAGACACTGCTAACGCATCCGTATTACCAGCTGCAGCTTCTTCATATCCCTTTACCATACCAAGCATAGTTTCTCCATAAGGAGCAGCAACTAGTGGATCCGCAACACGTTTCCAACTGTATACGAAATCTTTTGCAGTAAGTGGATCCCCATTTGACCATTTTAATCCATCTCTTAAATGGAAGGTCCAAGTTAAACCATCCTCTGAGGTTTCCCATTTCTCTGCTTGCCCTGGAGCAAGCTGTCCATCTTGACCTACAACAAGTAGACCTTCAAAGCTATGTAAAATCATGTTACCGCCATCCACCGCACTATTAAGCGCTGGATCAAGAGTTTCTGGATTTGGCCCAATTTGAACCGTTAATTGTTTCGCTTCTGAATTGGATCCAGTCTTCTTTTCTTTTGTTCCACATGCAGAAAAAATCAGTGCTAAGACTAAAACCATAGATACTACTAATCTTTTTTTCATAAATTTCCTCCTTCATAATTTCTATAGAATAAACATATTGCGTCTTCGCCATATGATATCTATCAGTATATAATTAGTTACATTTTTCAAAGTTATGACAAGCTACATAGTGTTCTTTCATAACCTCCTTAAGTTCAGGGCGTTCTACAGCACAGATTTCCGTCGCATAAGGACATCGTGTACGAAAACGACATCCGCTTGGTGGATTTAATGGGCTAGGAACATCCCCTTTTAATATAATTCTTTTACTTTCTCGAGCTTTTTGTGGATCAGCAATCGGAATTGCAGAAATCAGACTCTTGGTATAAGGATGTAAGCTGTGTTTAATTACATCATGACTTTCTCCGATTTCAATCAAATTGCCTAGATACATCACTCCAATACGATTGGAGATGTGCTTCACCACTGCCAAATCATGGGCAATGAACAAATATGTAAGGTCTAATTTCTGTTGCAAATCTTCAAACATATTGATAATCTGAGCCTGAATGGATACATCCAGCGCAGAAATTGGTTCATCACACACGATAAACTCTGGATTCACTGCCAATGCTCTAGCAATTCCAATTCTCTGTCGTTGCCCACCCGAGAATTCATGGGGATAACGATTGGCATGTTCTGAGTTTAATCCTACATAGCTCAACAGCTTAAAAATTCTGTCCTGGCGATCTTGCTTCGTTTGTACTAGATGATGAATATCGATGGGTTCTCCAATAATTTCACCTACCGTCATTCTTGGATCTAGACTTGCATAAGGATCCTGAAATACTACTTGCATCTTCTTACGATAAGGTAACATATTTACAGCTATTTTTTCTTCCTTATCAAAGATCACTTGGTTATCATAGATAATACGGCCAGCCGTAGGTTCATAAAGTCTTAATAGGCTTCTTCCAGTCGTTGTTTTTCCACAACCAGACTCGCCAACCAATCCAAGAGTTTCACCCTTTCTTATAAAAAAGCTAACATCGTCCACTGCTTTTACGTATTTTCTATTCTTCCCAAATCCACCTGCATTAAAATATTGTTTGAGATTTTGAACTTCTAATAGTTTCTCATTCATCTTTGGTTCCTCCTTCCAGCTCTTGCTTCTGATTCATCCAGCAAGTAGCAATATGGGTTTCTCCAATGGTTGTGACAGGAGGTACCTGTTGCAAACAGATTTTCATACAATTTTTACATCGTGGTGCAAATGCACACCCCTTTGGAAGGTTCAACAAATCAATTGGTGTTCCTTCAATTGGAATCAATCGTTCATGTTCCACCGTATCAATTCTTGGAAGACTTTGAAGCAAACCTTTGGTATATTCATGCTTCGTATGATAAAAAATATCTTCTGTTGTTCCATACTCAACGATTTTCCCAGCATACATAACCGCTATTTTCTCACACATATTGGCTACAATACCAAGATCATGTGTGATTAAGATAATTGCCATGTCGAGTTTATCTTTTAATTCAAGCATCAACTCGAGAATCTGTGCTTGAATCGTTACATCTAAGGCTGTTGTCGGTTCATCGGCAATCAGTAGTTTTGGTTCACAGGCAAGTGCAATGGCAATCATAACTCGTTGCCTCATACCACCTGAAAGCTCATGAGGATATTGTTTTAACCTCTTCTCGGGTTCATTAATTCCTACAAGGACAAGCAATTCCTTTGCTCGTTCTCTTGCTTCTTGCTTCTTTTTTTTCGTATGCCTGCGAATTACCTCCATAATCTGATCTCCAATGGTATAGACAGGATTCAGACTGGTCATTGGATCTTGGAATATAATCGATACTTCATTTCCTCGAATCTTTTGTAATTCCTTCTCAGACATGCGATGTATTTCATGATCATTAAAAAGGATTGTACCACCAATTAACTTACCAGGATGTGCAGTTAAGCCCATTAGACTATAAGCAGTTACCGATTTACCAGAACCACTCTCACCAACAATTCCTAGTACTTCTCCTTTTTTTAGATGAAAGGAGACATCATTTAGAGCTTTCACCTCTCCAGCTGGTGTAAAAAAGGAAAGCTGTTCATTTTTTATTTCTACCAAATATTCTGACATTCCATCATATCCTTTCTTAGACTTTTAATCTAGGATCAAAGGCATCCCTTAGGCCATCACCCAGTAAATTAAAGCTGAGAATGATGATACTGATTAACAAAGCAGGTATGAATAATAAATATGGATATGTATTCATACCATTGACTGCAGAACTCGCCAAACTTCCAAGAGATGGTAACGGCACAGCAACCCCAAGTCCTAAGAAACTTAAGAAACTTTCCGTAAAGATAGAGGAAGGAATCTGAAGTGTTGTAGTAACAATAATAATGCCAAGACAGTTTGTCAATAAGTGCTTTCTGATAATTCTTCCGCTAGATGCTCCCAACGCTTTGGCAGCCAATACATATTCACTTTCCTTTAGCATCAGAATTTGACTTCGTACCATTCGAGCCATACCAACCCAGTACAACAATGCAAAAACAATGAAAATACTAATGAAATTAACACCTACGGTTCTTATCCATTGAAATCCAGGAACTGATGCAAGGTTCTCCAATGGACTTTTTAGCGCAAAGGATAGTAATACAATCAATAACACATCGGGGATGGTATAAATAATATCTACGATTCGCATCATCGTTAAGTCAATCCAGCCACCAAAATATGCTGAGATAGCACCATAGATGGATCCAATTACTAATATGATTGCTGTTGCAATTAAGCCAACAAGCAAAGAAATTCTACTTCCCATCATGACACGAATGGCATAATCTCTCCCCAACTTATCAGTACCTAAAATATGTGGAAATACCTTTTCACCGGCTTCAATAGCTGCTTGCTCTTCTATGGAATATTTCATCGGCGATAAATTATTAGCTCCCTTGATTTGTTCATCATAGGAATAAGGATAAAAGCTTGGTACAACAAAGGAAAATATCATAATGATGATAATTACGACAAGACTTACCATTGCAACTTTATTCTTAGCTAAACGTCTTAGACCATCTTTCCAAAAACCAACACTCTCTCTCATGACCACGAGACTCTGTTTTTCTTCTTGTGATGCTAATTCAAATGCATCTTTTTCATAATCAACTTGTAAACTTAACTTATTCGTTTTCATCTTCTCGCTCCTTTCTTAGTTGAATTTGATACGTGGATCTACAAAGTGATATACTATGTCCACAATCAAGTTCATAATTACTAAAAATGAAGCTAAAAAAATCGTTGTTCCCATAATAAGAGTATAGTCACGGTTTAAGATAGAGCTAACAAATTCTCCTCCAATACCTGGGAGTGTAAAGATTTTTTCAACAATGAAACTCCCTGTTAAGGTGAAGGTCAACATTGGCCCTAAATATGTAATAATAGAAAGAATGGCATTACGTAGCGCATGCTTAAATAAGCAAATAAACATTGGTAAGCCTTTGGCACGCGCTGTTCTTATATAATCCTGACCAAGAACATCTAACATCGAAGAACGCATCAGACGCATGATGTAAGCCGTTGGATAAAAGGACAAGGAGATTACTGGCATAATATAGTGTTTCCATGAGGTTAATCCAAACGTTGGCAATAACCCAAGGGTTGCACCCAACCAATACATAAGTACGGTACATATAACAAAGCTAGGGATTGCAATTCCACAAGTGGCAAAAATACTGATGAAACGATCTAAGAACTTTCCTCTCTTCAAAGCTGCAATACAACCAAGTGGAATTCCTACGAACAAAGCAACTAGTATGGACACCCCTCCAACCTTAGCAGATACTGGGAATTTCGATACTATAATAGAAGAAACCGTTCTTCCTCTTTGTTTTAAACTATCACCAAAATCAAATCTTGCTGCTCCCTTAAGATAGGTCGTATACTGCTCCCCAAGTGATTTGTCTAAACCGAACTTTTCCTCCAATGCTTGTTGTGCCTGTGCGCTAATTGCTTTTTCTGACATAAATGGACCCCCTGGAACCATATTCATCAGAAAAAATGTAATTGTGGCGACCGCCCATATCGTTACTACCGCTAAAATAACTCGCTTGATTATGTACTTAAACATTTGGATACTCCTTTATCTTTTTTAGACTAACACTTTAAACTGTTAATGTGTGTGAGTAAATAAAAAGCAAAGGTAATGTCTTAGTGAGCACCCTCGCTTTACTATACATAATTTAGCATATATTCTAATTCTTGTCAACTTAGTACACAAAATGTATATTTATTATATTAATTGTTTGTTTAAACAGAATTTTCATGTAATCATAATCTAAACTTTCACAGAATGATCCTCATTCTCTTATAATAAGGTAAGTTATAAGCCCATGAATTTCAATACAATTTAGATGCTTTCCCTCACATTCTTATCTACGAAACTAATTGAGAATGCAACTACTTCCTTTTTGCATAAATTAGATACTTTTATACAAATATACTAATCTAAAAAAAACCAACCTTCCGAAAATTTAAAACTTTCGATCGATTGGTTTTAGTTATGATTGTATCTTTTTTCATTATGAATTGGGTCCAAATGTTTTTATTTAGATAGAACTAAAAGTATTTTCTTTTAAAACCCTTCCACTTTTTATAATACCATAGTACAAAGATTCGAACTTGATGAATGATTGTTGTAATATGTCGAAATACCGATTCACTGGCAATTGCAAATACTACCAATAGCATCGTTGTTCTAGGGGATATCCCTGAGATGTTAAACAATTCATTCATAAATACAGAACAAAAGATCATGCAAATCATCATCGATATCATAATGAATATTCTCCATCGATTCATTGGCTTACTAATACGATACAAAATCATAAACCCTATGATGGACATTAGCATCGTACTTGCTGTGGACACCTCAGCACCACTCATCTCAAACTCAGCACTGAAGATTACAACGCTACTCACAATTATAAAGTCAGTTAAGCTTGCTGGCAATGCTTTATATAACACATTCGTCATAAACTTCCCTTGTATCGGATTTTTATTATTTTCCAAGGCAAGAAAGAATGCTGGAATTCCAATCGTAAACATACTAATCAATGATATTTGTGATGGCTTCAATGGGTAATTCACCATGAATACAATGGAGAACAAGGCCATAAGCAATGAGAAAATGTTCTTCACAAGGAATAAGCTTGCCGATCGCTCAATGTTATTGATAACCCTTCTACCCTCATATACCACAGAAGGTAAACAAGCAAAGTTGGAATCTAATAAAACAAGCTGAGAAGCTTGTGCTGCTACGTCACTTCCTGAAGCCATCGCAATGCTACAATCCGCATCCTTTAATGCTAAAACATCATTTACCCCATCCCCTGTCATGGCTACCGTTTTTCCTATGTTCTTTAACGCACGTACGAACTCACGCTTTTGGTTCGGTGTCACACGTCCAAACACGGTATACTTTACGACGGCATCCTCAATGTCCTGATACGTCTTAAGCGTACTTGCATCGATGTAGTTTTCAGCATTAGCAATTCCAGCTTCCATTGCAACCTTTGATACTGTTACTGCATGATCACCAGAGATGACTTTAATCTCAACCTGTTGCTCTGCAAAATAACGGAAGGTTTCCTTTGCTTCCTTACGGATTGGGTTTGACAATAGGACAATTCCCAATGGGCGTACTTGATCTACTAATGCTTCCCCAGCAATGGTACCTTGATACTCAGCAAAAACTAGAATACGATAACCTTGACTCGAATATTCCTCTATGATTGCTTTGTGAAGCTCAAACTGCTCACGTAGTACAAATTCAGGAGCACCTAATACATAAGAAGTCTCTGGATACGTAATACTACTGTATTTGGTTGCTGAAGAGAAGGATGTAATCTTGATAGGTTTCTTACCTGTATTCTTGGTAAAATAACGAGAAAGCGCAAGCATGGTTTCATTATCTTTTTGCATACCATTTACAAAATCACCAAGCATCAGGTCCAGTGGTGGCATTAAGCCTTCCTGATACTCTGGTAAAGGAATCACACAGTTGACAGACATTTGATTTTCCGTAATCGTACCTGTCTTATCCACGCATAGAACATTAACTCTTGCAAGTGTCTCGATGCACTTCATATCATGTACCAGCACTTTTTTCCGAGCGAGACGTTGCACACTTACTGCTAAGGCTGCACTCGTTAACAGATACAAACCTTCTGGAATCATACCAATAACTGCTGCTACGGTAGAGGTAATACTATCATGCAAGGAAGCCTGTAAATAATGATACTGTTGAATAAATAAAATAATGCTAATTGGAATGATGATAATACCAACTGCCTTAACAATGACATTCAAAGAGCGAATCATCTCTGACTGTTCTTTCGTATTAATTTTTTTTGCCTCAAGCGTAAGTTTTGCGGCATAGGAATACTCTCCTACCTGAGTCAGCTTTGCATAGCATTTACCAGAAACGATATAACTACCAGAAAGCAAGGAGTCACCTTCTTTTTTTAAGATTTCATCCTGTTCTCCAGTGATCAGTGCTTCATTGACTCGAACCTCCCCCTCTAGCACAATCCCGTCTGCACTGATCTGATTGCCTGCAGTAAATGCTACAATATCGTCCAATACCAGTTGTTCCACTGGAATACTCTTTTCCCTTCCATCTCGTAATACCATAGCCTTTGGAGCATTTAACACCGAAAGCTTATCCAAGGTTTTTTTTGCTCGAATCTCTTGAATAATACCGATGAGGGTATTCGCTAGTACAATCGGTAAAAAAGTCAAATCGCGATAGGAACGTACGATAACTAAAACGACTGTTATAATTCCAAAAATCAAATTAAAATACGTACAGACATTACTCGCGATAATTTCCTTGATTGTCTTTGAAGGTGCCTTTACTGGAGCATTGGTACACTTTTGATTTACATGAATTTCGACCTGATCCTTCGTAAGACCAGTTCTAAGATCCGGTTCAAATCGTATGATATCTTGTTGTAATTGATTGTTCTGAGGAAGGTCCCTATTCATATCGTGCGAATTTTCTCCTTAGCTAATTTACTATTAATTTACAAATCTTATAGTTTCTAATATCATACGCTAACTTATCTTCAATTGCAAGTTTGTTAGAAGATTATTAGATTAAGATTTCATTAATATTCATGCCTGAAACCAGGAGATTATGTTGGTACTAAGGATGATTGAACTTTAACTTGCTCTATGATATAATACAGTAAATTTCCATATTATTCCTTAGTTGAAGGGAGATATCATGAGTAGCTTTCAAAACCTGAGAATTGTAGACAATTTTTATCAAACCTCATCCTTTTTTCCAATGCCAACGGTCATGATTGGTACATTAACCAGTGATGGAAAGACAACACTTGGTCCTTATTCACTGGTTCAACCTTATTACATAGCTGGTAGAGATTATTATGCGATGTTACTTTGTGCAAGAAACTCTTCCAATACAGCACAGAATTTATTATTGAATGGGAAGTGTAGTTTAAATTTTATCCCTGATAAAAAGAAATATTTTAAAGAAGCTGTACGTATGGGTTTTCCAGGGGATACCCCAGAAGAAAAGATGAAAAATTGCATTTTTCATCTAGAGGATGGTTTGATGGCAAGCGAATACCCAGAGGAACATTTTCCACAAGTAATTACAGAAGCCTTTCAAGTATTTGAATGTACATGGATGAAAGACTTAGATGGTGCTTCCCTTGATCAGCCAGGAGAACGTAATGGTTACGAACCACCGTATCATGATTTTAATGGGATTACTTCCAGACATGGAGCGCATTTTATCCTTCGTGTTGATAGAATCCTCATGAAACCAAAGTATTATAATGCAATCCTAAACGGTATGTCTTCGTACAATTTTCCTTCAATCCCAGTGGATTATGGATATCGTGATTCTAAGAACTTTTGGTATAGTAAGACCCATCGAATGATTGGAGAGCTTTTACCTGTTCGCAAAGGAAACTTAGATTCTGTCAAGTATGCAGCAAATCGCATGGATGATACCATCAAATTCACCGACGAAGCTTGTTCTATGATGCTTTCAGTTCCAAGAATCTTCCTTCCTTTGGCATTAAAAGGCTGTGTTGACTGGGCAAGGGAGAATCACGTTACTCTAATTACCAAAGAGCATATGGTAATAATTAATGATAAACGTGCAAAAGAAAAGCAAAGAAAAAAATAAGTTTTATAAATTCGAAGGAGCTGTCGCATCATTCGGACTTTACACCACATAAGATACCATATTTAGTTCCAAGCGTGGCTAAGCCGCAATATATGGTATCTTATATGGTGCAAAATCGAATGATACGACAGCCCATATTATTAATTATGCATTTAATTTCTTTAATAATTCTTCAACATCCATCCCATGAACTTGACATGCATCTTCCAATGATTCCATCTGTGACGATGGACATCCAAGACAATGCATTCCTGCTTCCATTAGGATTGCTGCATTGTTTTCATCGATTCTTAAAATTTCACCAATGTACATATCCTTTGTAATTTTTTTATGTTCGGCACTCATGGCTTAACCTCATTTCTTTTCTTTTGTCCTATATTCTACCCGAATTCATATCAATTGATACGATGCAATTATTTGTCTTGAAACACGAACAAGGTAACTTTCAGATACCCCCATATCAAGAACCAATGAATAATCGATTCTAGATATGAGGGGTTATTTAAACGAATCATGTTTTACTTTCTTTCCAAGGACGCTTTTTACCAAGCCAACCATTTCGTTGCCAATACAAGTAATCATTTACCATTGGGGATGATTTAATCTTTTCTGTTTGTACATTTGCTCTCATCACATGAAAGATTACCCTTGTTTTTATCCCAACCTTTGGCTTTTGGGTTGCATTTATCTTCTTTGCTAAATTCCCAATCCTCCGTTCTATCTTTTCTTTTTTATCATCTGCAACTTTTTCCCAAGTAGTAGCTAACACAACCGTACCAAAGGTTTTTATATAAGGTACGCCCCAATAAAAGAGGCTGGTAGTGATATCTTTCATCGCTTTTTTAGTCCCAGCACCTGCTGCTGTCGAGATAACAACTGCCTTCTTATGAAACATATAAGCTTTTGGCCGGTGAGGCATCCAATGGATAAATGATAAATCGATAAAGGCTTTCATTGGTGCGGATGCTCTCATACAATAAGTAGGAGTTGTGAAAATAAGTAGCTCTGCTTGTTCGATTGCCTTATCAATGACATTCTTTTCATAATAAAAAGGACATTTATCTTCTGCTTCTAGACAACGATAACAGCCATTACAAAAGTGGTTCAAATCTTTTGGTAAAAAAAACTCAACGATTTCATCTTTCTTAGCTACTTTCTCAGCTAACATTCGTCCAATGTGATAGGAACTACCTTTGTGGTTTTGTCCATATATGATTACTGTTTTCATTGAAAATCCTCCAAAATTATTTGTTAGAATGGTAAGAAGTGATTCCAAGAAAATCAAATTCTAAATATTTAACGCACCTCTTTTGTCATTAGATAAACTTCTTCGCCAAAGACCTCCCCATCATATCGATGATATCCTTCAGGTATATGTTTTAAATATGTAAACCCAAGCTTTTCAATCACTCGTTTGGACTGAGTGTTAAAATCAAAATGAGCTACTAATAATGTTTGAATGTTCAAATCTTCAAAAGCATACTCAATTGCTCTTGTTATAGCTTCTAACATAAGTCCTTTTCCCCAATAGTCCTCTGAAAGAACATATCCTAATTCCAAATCATATGTTATATCTGCTCTATGACGTTTATGAAGGCCAACAGAACCAATCACTTTCTGATTCTCTTTTAATTCGATTGCCCAAGTATCCTTTTCTTCCATGAACATTTGGATAATTTTTATTGATTCTTCAAGATTCTTATGTGGCTTCCAACCTGCCATTGGACCTACCTTAGAAGTAGACGCATATTCATATAAATCCTTTGCATCTTCTAATCTCCAAGGTCTTAAAATCATGCGTTCTGTCTCTAATAGCTTCATAAGTTATCCTTTCCGTTATACATAAATGTCATTTTTCTTCTTGATCGGTAACCATATCTCTAAACAAAAGGTATCATTATTTCTGTCTTTTGAAATATATCTTTCAAGTAAGGTGATTCCGACGTTTCAACATAAAATCTCTAACTCTCTTTGACTCGTACACATTCACTTCGTATCCAAGCTGCTCACCCACATATGCCTCTAATTCAGCAAAATAATCATAGAGAGCAAAAAGCTTTTCCCACATATCTTCATAATCACCATTTGGAAAGATACTATGAACTCTCATCATTTCTTCCTCAGATAAATAACGTTTCAGATATTTACTATGACTTCCAGTCGTTACTGAAAAATTATGCTCAAGTGCAATCTTTATGTTTAGCATCTTCATGAACATATCCATAACATAGATTTCATAGGTATGTCTCGCATAACAAAGTTCTTCTCTACATAAACCTTTTGAGACATAGAGGCTAACCCAACGAAATTCATTGCAGGTATTATAAAATTCCATCGCACTTGGCTTTGGAATAAAGAATGCTGCTTCATGATTGATTGGTGTTAATTCCTTAAAATCATCTTTATTCAGTAAAATGATTCTAGGTTCTGTATTCTTAGCTTCGTTTGCAATGTTTTGAATATCTACAATCCTAAGGTCAATGCGGTTCCCATCCGCGAATTGTATCAGATAAACAAAGGTATCACGACTCTCATAATCATAAGGATGACCATACCAATCCTCTGGATATTGAACGATTAAGATATCTCCAAAGTATTGAATCCAGGATTTATCCTTAGTAAACTCACGAACATCCGTAACAAAATAAACAATATCATAATCTGAATATTGATCATGAGTTGCATTGGGACTCGCTCTAGAACCATCCATTGTAACTGCACGAATTCTGTGATCATGAAATGCTTTCTCCATAATCAAATTCATCATTTCTTGTTCGGCTCTCAACTTAGGTCCCTCCTCAATGACAGTTTTTCTTAACGAAGTCTTCTACGATATCTAGTACTGGAGCACTCCAAAAGGTAGGACCACCGTGATCTTCGTTTTCTAGTTCATAGTAGCTCACAACTTTATCATATTTCGTTAAAGTATCAAAAAGATTACGACTCTCTTCCACTGAAACTATCGAATCTTTCTTACCATGAAACATCAAAATAGGCGGTATTTCACGGTCCTTATCAACATAAGTTGCACACGAAGCACTTTTCGCAAGTTCTGGCACCTTCCTCACATCATCTGTACCCAGCAAATCCCCACATGGACCTGTTCCTTCCGAATGCGTTAAATCAGTTTGTGCACTGTAACTTATGATTCCCTTGATCTTACATGAAAGAACACTAGTCTCTTTTGAATCTAGCTCGCCAGACGCTGCTGTTAATCCAGCCAAAAGGGCAATATGAGCTCCCGAGGAATTCCCGGCAACAAAGATATGATCCGTATCCATATGAAACTGCTCTGCAATTGAGTAAATGAAACGAATGGCATTCTTTACATCAATCACTTGGGCAGGAAAAATATCCAACTCTGATTCTCTATATTGTACTTGTGCAATTGCAAATCCCCTTTTCGCTAATTCAGAGATTGAAGGAAGACTATTATACATCTCCTGCTTGTGCCACGCGGAACCTGGGATAAAGAAAATCAACGGAAATTTTTTATTTTCCTTCCATTCATGTTGATACGGAATCAGTAACTGCAAATACCTACTACAATTTTCATACTCATAATATTTCACATCTGGTACGTAAAGCCACTCTAACTCTTCTTTTTTTAAATTTAATGTCTGAAATGATTGATTCCCCATAGTAATCTCCCTATCCTTCTATAAAATTATAGTCCTTTCTGTGATAAATACTCTAAAATCCCGCTTAATTCACCACCTAAATTACTATTTAATTCAGCAAGTCTTGCAGCTGCAATTACAGTTAAGTAGTCCGAAAGCTCCTCTCTACTGACACCCATCTCGTTTAGGTATATATCGCCAACCTCTTGTTTCAAAGAAAGAATCAACTCATAATCCGGTATATCAGATGGTAGTACAGTCATCTCAATCAGATATAGCGTTCTAGCAATATCAAAATACTTATTCCCTTTGCAAATGTTCATAAAATCAATCACATAGTAATCATTCCCATCCATAATAACATTACCAAAATGAAAATCACCATGACATAATTGGTCCCCTTCTGGCAGTGAATCAAGAATTTCTAATAATTTTACTTTACTTTGCTCCTTGATATAATGGGTGGTTTGAATACATTCACGTAGGATTGATTTAAAACTTGTTGCTTCTGGAAGTGTTTGTTCCAAAAGCCTTTTATGTATCTGTGCAAGGATCAGCGTATAATTTTCTCCGTCCTGATGATCTAGCTTTTTGGGCTGTAGGATGAAATCTATGAGAGCAATCCCTTGAAGCTTATCTAAAATAATTCCATAACGATCCCCATAAGTAATCAAATCATAGCTTTTCACAATTGGTAAATTTAATGAGTTGATTAATTTCGAATTCTCCCACTCTTTCACTACGGCGTATTGATTCAATGATGGATGGAATAATTTAAGTACCTTATTATCTCCAATATCATAGACATCTGCTGTATTTCCTTTCCCCACAAGGGGACCAATTTGTATTTTCATCATTACAACAACCTTTCTCCCAGATAATATCCATTCTCTCGGACTTATCTTAAATCCAATCGCATTACAACTTCTCCATCACTGATCTCCCCAGTTGGTACAAAACCTAACTTTTCATAAATATGTTTGGCATGCTCGTTCCCAATAACATAATCTAATGTGATTTCATCATACTTCCCGCTTTCTTTGATTAATGCTATGATATTTTTCAACGCTTGAGTACCATATCCTTTATTCTGATGCTCCATCGCTATCATGATTCGCCAGATTGTTATACTTCTTTCTTCCAAATCCTCATCAAGCATCATAAATCCAACGACAGATCTTACTCACTCTACACCTTCTTTCATCTTAAGAATTGTTGAGCTTTTTAGTTTCAAAGCTTTTTTAGCAATTTTTTCGTAATAGATATTTTACTATTTTATCACTTTTCATTTCACAATAAAACCCCAACATGAAATATTTGCTAATTCCAGAACAAAGTTAAGATTACTTATTATATATATAGTGGTTTTTATTCCACACCAATTGTGATTGGGCTACCTTTCATCCCCTCAATTAATTATGTACCACAGATATCTCTCGAACTCTTACATCACAAGCTCTATAATACTCCTCTACCATATCCTCCTTACAAAAACCTTTCGATGCACCATTAAAACGAATTTTTAATGCAGCAAAAATTTCTGCTCGAATCAATGCATCAACAGCTGAATATCCTTTTATATAATAATGAATAAAGCAAGAAAACAAAGCATCTCCTGCTCCAAGCGTATTCACAACTTCGCCTACATTAGCTGCTTCCAAGTGATACATTTTATCCTCCGAACGCACATACAACAATGCTCCCTTTTTACCAAGTCCAATCACAATGATCTTTGAAGAATACGTTTCTTTCAATTTCCAAAGGAATTCTTTTGCATCACATGGCAATTTCTCGTCACTTAAGAATAAAAGATCTGCATATTCCATGAAATCCTTATTATATTCATCATTGATATCGCTTAATACATGAACATCGGTTGCAATCACTTTACCTAACTTCTTTGCATGTTTCAAAATTGGACGATTAAAATTAATATTACATAACACAAGCAAATCACTATCCGCTATAGCTTGTTCTATGTTTGTAGAATCGAATTTTCTTTCCTGAATTTCCTTTAGATCACAATAAATCTGCCGTTTCCCTTCCTCATCATATAACGCAACGGTAACAGGAGTCTCTACTAATTCTTGATGGATGAAATCGATCGACATTTTATCGTTCTCTAACTTAGATAGAATTCTCTTCCCCTCTTCATCATTACCAATCAAAGAATTCAGTTGAACCTCATTTCCTAATTCAATAAGCGCTCTTGCTACATTATAAGCTACTCCAGAAACATCTGATTTAATTCCGAAAAAAGGATAATCGATAGGGAAATAAGGGATTGGGAACTGTTTTACCTTTACTGTTGTCTCTATATTAGTTAGACCTGATACGATTACTTTCATTTTGCATCCTCCTCATTTTGCCTTGCTTCAAAGGCTGTATTTAAATAAAATCCACTATCATAGATTTCTTTTCCATATCGATTTCTCAATTTTAGTAAATAAATATCATTGTGAATGTGCTCTGATAAGATTTTAATAGCAAGCGCATTATTACTTAGCGTTCCATTCCACTCCTGTAGCTGATTTCCTCGATCCGCGATCAAAGAAATCTCATTGTCTACGACTAACATTAATCTAGATGCGATATGGTCATTTGGCATCCTTCTATTATGTGAATAAAATTCTACCTCACATCCAATCTCCAAATCATAGAAGGAGAACACGACTACCCTTACGTTTCTTACTTTTAATAACCTTAATTCTTGCCTAAGAGATGACAAATCAAAATCAGCATTGATATATACTTCATTGTTAGCATCATTTAGTATTTTCTTTGCTTTAAGGATCGCAGTGTCAAACCCACGAAACACTTGATGAATCGTTTCTCTTCTTAATTCTCTATAGTTATTTAATTGCGTTTGTGATTCTTCCATTGCTTTTGTCATCTCCAAACGCATCTTTCCAAGAATCACTTCAGGTTCCTGTGCTATGTACAAGGCAGTATTGTTAGGTAGCATTTCTACCATTCCCTTTTCTAACATATGCTCCAATGCATTGTAAATGGAGGTTCTAGCAATATCAATTTTTTTTGCTAATTGATATGCTGATAATGGTTCTGATCCTAATAAAGCTAGATAAATCTGTGTTTCCAGCTTTGTGAAATTCAGTTTTTCAAGATTTTCTTGTATGCTCATACTTCACCTCTTCCTAATAGTCGTACATTATGTACAACTAATTCTACTATAAAATAGTTTCCATGATTTTTCAAGTTTGTATTTGATGTTAAGCATTATTGAAAATTCTATCGAATGAAATTACTTATTTCTTCCTCTTATTTTACTGATAGGAAAATTATAATTTGATTAATTTTCCAATTGTTGTCTTTTCTTTTCTAATGTAATCCATTAAAATACTTAATAGGGGGTGATCATATGCAACTAAATATCGGTGAAAATATCCGTTCCTTTCGCAAAAAAAGAAACTTAACTCAAGAACAACTTGCAGAAGCAGTTGGTGTTACGGTAGGTGCTGTCTCCAAATGGGAAACAAACCAATCAAGTCCTGATATCAACATGATAGTTCTATTAGCAGAATTCTTTGAAACTTCTATTGATGTATTATTAGGTTATCAACTCCAAACCACACATATCAAAGAAGCTAAGGAAAGGATTAAGAACTTCTATCAAACTAAAAAGTATGAAAGTGGTAAATTGGAGGTTCAAAAATCACTCCTAAAATATCCAAACTGTTTTGATATTGTATATGAAAGTGCTAGGTTTTACTCCTTACATGGAATGGAGCAAAAAAACAAGGAGGATTTAACCTATTCTCTTACCTTATATCAACGTACCTTAAGCCTCATCGATCAGAATACCGATGAGACCATCAATGAGTTCACCATTCAAAATGAAATTGGATTCGTCTATGCAACCCTAGGTGATCTTCCAACTGCCATTTCTCATATGAAAAAATATAATTATGATGGAATCAATAATAGTAAAATTGGACTTTTGTTAGCTAATAATGGTTCCTATGACGAGGCTCTTCCTTTTCTATCTGAAAGTCTATTAACCCATTCCATGGAGTTATTTCGAACTGCTGTAGGACTTATCAATTGTTACGACAATACCAAGAAACACGATTTGGCACTTGAAGTCATTGATTGGATCCAGGACTTTATTCATAGCTTAAAGAAAAACGAAAGCATCTCCTTTTTAGATAAGCTCGAAGTAATGTTAATCACAGCTCGGACTCTCATCTATGGAGAATCAAAAGAATATCAAGAAGCAAAAGATAGTCTAAGAAAGGCCATGATTCTAGCAAAACAATACGATCAAGCTCCAGATTATAATGCAAATAAAACGAGATTTTACCACGGAAAAGATGAGTCTATCTATGATGACTTTGGAGAAACTGCTACCGCAGGTGTACTTCGTGCAATACAAGACAATGAGTCTTGCAAAGATATATTAATGAAGATGTGGGAGGAAATAAATAATGAAGACAGAATCGATTAACAAAAGAGAAACGCTCAAACGACGAAAGATGTTTACCAAACAATTTTTCCATCACAATAAGCTTATGTTTGCCTTCGCAATGTTTGCAACAATCATGCTTGCTCTTGGGAATCTATTCATCTCTTGGCAGATGCAACAAATCATTGATATTGCTTCTGGGGTATCAAAAACGTTCTCTCTTCTTGGGATTAGCTTACTTGTTGGAGCCACCGTATTGGTATTCTTCTTCATTATGGTGATTGATTTTTATGCAACACCACGTTTTCTTAAAAAAGCCATGCAACAATACAAAGACTTTGCATTTCAAGAAATCACGAAGAAAAGTATCAATACCTTCACTGGAGAGAATACCTCAACTTATATATCCGCATTAACCAATGATGTTACAAGTATTGAGGTGAACTATTTAGCAAAATTATTTGCCTTGATTATGCAAATTATTATGTTTTTTGGTGCATTTACTATGATGCTATATTATAGTTCTTTGCTCACTTTAATTGCTTTCCTGGTCTCAATTTTACCTGTCATTGCTTCGGTACTCACAGGTAATCGGCTAGCAATCCAAGAAAAGCGAGTTTCCGATCAAAATGAAAACTTCATGGGAATGATCAAAGATACACTCTCTGGATTCTCTGTAATCAAAAGCTTTAAAGCTGAGCGTGAGATTTTCAATTTATTTGCAAAAAACAATAAAAAAACAGAAGAAATCAAAAGTAAACGTCGAAAGACAGATATGGTGATTCAAACCATTGGTGCGACAGCTGGAATCATTGCACAGTTTGGTGTCTTCTTATTTGGTGCCTATCTCGCATTATCTGGGAAAGGGGTAACTGCCGGCGTTGTAATTGTCTTTGTACAATTAATGAATTTCGTAATTACACCAATATCAACTGTACCACAAATTTTAGCGAATCGAAAGGCAGCCAATGCTCTGATTGACAAACTTGCTGCTGCAATCTGTGCCAATGTAAGGCAGGATGGCAAAATCGTATCTAGTGAGCTTACAAAGGGTATTGAGATTAAAGATTTGAGCTTTTCTTATGATCAGGATAACCCAGTACTCCAAAACATCAATGCTAACTTTGAAGTAGGAAAAAGCTATGCCATCGTTGGTGGTTCTGGTAGTGGTAAATCCACACTGTTGAATCTATTAATGGGAAGTAATGAAAACTATGAGGGTGAAATTCGTATCAATGACGAAGAACTACGTTCGATTGACTCTAACTCTCTTTATGATTTGGTTTCGATTGTACAACAGAATGTCTTTGTATTTAATAGCACCATTCGTGATAATATAACAATGTTTCGTGAATTTGATGAGAGCAAACGTAATCGTGCAATCAGTATGTCAGGACTTGACGAACTTATAAAAGAACGTGGTGATGATTATGCCTGTGGTGAGAATGGTTGTGGTCTTTCTGGTGGAGAACGTCAGCGTATCTCGATTGCTCGAAGCTTGCTTCGAGAGACTCCAATCTTATTAGTTGATGAAGCAACTGCTGCACTCGATGCAGCAACTGCCTTTTCGGTTACGAATTCTATTCTAAACTTAGCTGGTCTCACAAGAATCATTGTCACACATCGTTTAGAAGACGCACTTTTAAAAAAATATGATGAGATTCTAGTACTTAGAAATGGAAGGATTACCGAATCTGGTACCTTTGAAGAATTGATGGCGAAAAAAGAGTACTTCTATTCCCTATATAACGTATCACAGTAGTGGTTCACAGCAATGGCACAAGGCCTCCTATGGTAGTTGATCCATAGGAGGCCTTTTAAGAAAATTCTCTTATATACATAGTAATTTCAATTCTATTCATTGCTTTTTTTAGTTAGTACAATGAAAGATATTTTCTTACACTTCTCCAACCTCTTTTATTAACTGATCAATCAAAGAATAGATCCATGTCTTAATCGATGAAAACTGAAATCCCAAACGATTCGCTAACTCAGTATTAATACTATAATCAGAAGGTCCATTATAAGGTGCAGCTTCACCCTCTGATGATAAGATTGGAACTTTTCCTGTTTTTTCTTCTATGTATTCTGCAATTTCTTTGATGGAAATTGTCCCTTCACAAGCTCCATTGATGGGACCAACATAATCAGTAGTAGAAAGCCAAGCTAGGAATTGACCAGCTTCCTTCGAAGATATAAATGGTATCTTCGCTTCATAATTATCTACATACATAGGAATCTGACGTAGAATGTGCTCCACGTAAAAATAGAATCTCTTTGTATAGTCATCTTCTCCGATTACTAAAGGGAATCGAACTGCAATTGGTTTCACGTTGTGATATTGTTGAAACAATGCGCATTCTGCTTGTCTTTTGATCTCACCATATGGATAAGCATCTCGATCACACCAAATTAACTCTTTGGTCATTGGATCAAAATCACTTTCTTTTGTATTAGGATGAAACTCATACACTGCTATCGTTGAAATCATAATATATCGATCACAAGAGATATGCTCAAGTAATTGTCTCGTATCATTCGAGCAATAATTTAAGCTATCATATACAACATCATAATGTCTTCCTGCTAGATTTTTCTTAATGCTATCTTCCTCCAAACGATCAAATTTGATACGGTTTACAGTATCAGCAAAATGATCAATTGTCTCCCCTCTTGTTGCAATTGTTACCCTATGTCCCTCTGAAAGCAATTGTTCCACGAGATGTTTTCCCATCAAACGCGTTCCACCGATCACTAGAATATTCATTTATGAACCAACCTCCTTTATTACCTTAGTAAATTTTAACTCAATGCTTAGTAATGATAGACACGATCTCAATCCATCAATGTTATGAACGTAAATGTCCTTTATACCCCAAATCGATATTCTCTCTCTTCCTTGTCGTTTGCCACAAGATGAAAGCTTTTCATAATCATATCAGCAACCTCATCTGATTCAAGATTTGTATTATCAATTTTGACGTGATTATCAAACCAAATTTCATCACAATTTGAGTTAAGTCTATGTTTTTCTGCATCTCTCAAAAGATTTGACTTGCTCCATTCGATATCTTTTTTTGAAGCTTTTCTCTCCAATCGATGTGGTGTTACGTTTCTCTCGAGTCTGGTTTCGATATCTGCGCTCAGCTCAAGAAAATAGAAAGTTCCGCCATTGGACTGAAACAAATTAGCTAATCTCACAACTATACTCAAGCTGTTCCTGTAATCTCTTATAAAATTCAATTTGAAAATCCAATTTGGAAATCCACAATTGGGTTGCTGTTTTGGTTGTTAACGGTTCCTGTTTATATCTATGTAGCTTCTCCAATATGGAATGAACCTTTTCTTGTTTTTCCAATAATGTCATTTTATCAAATTCAACAAACTTAAGATTTTCAAAAATACGATAAGCACCAAATCGATCAATGTTATCCGCTTCTCCGATTGTGACTGCCAATGGTGTTCTATTCCCCTCTATATCAGCCATATCATCAACATGGATTGCAATACCATAACAGATTTCTTCTATCACTTCTCTATCTAGATTTAGTCCTTCTAGAAATGGTCGAGCAATACTGGCAGATGTTCGTCCATGGTTTAACCAATCCTCCTTCTGATCAAATCCCCTTCCGTAGGACACATCATGTAATAAGCATCCAATCACCGTTGCTTCCACATTAAATCCCTCTTTTAGCGCAATCTCCTTCCCAATATTCGCAACTCGATAGGAATGTTCCAAGCGATATCTTTTTTCCTCCTCATGTAACTTAAAATATTTCCCTACATCAAATTGATTCTTTAGAAACTCTTGGGTTTTCTTAATATTCATCATGATCTCCCTAAATTTTTAAAATTTTTGTTCCATGATAATGCTACGCTCTGTCATTCCCATCGCATGGTAAAAATCAATCGCATTGGTATTAAATGACCAGACATTTAGTTCCATAACGTCAGCACCTCTTAGTCTTGATAATCGTTTTGCTTCCTCAAATAAAGCTTTACCTATCCCTGATTTTCTATCCTCTTGATTCACGCATAACTCTTCCATAAATGCAACCTTACGCGATTTCATCAAAGGATTTTTCGATGGCTCTCTTAAGGTAACAAAGCAAACCCAAGGATCTCGTTTATCATCCTTTTCATAATAACTATGTTTTTAATTCTCGAATTTGTACCTTATTTACCTAGACGATAATATATTCCTCTATTTAACTGTTTCATACTTCCAAATTCAGAATAATCTCTTTCAGCTCATCCCAATGCTGAATTGTTAAGATATTCTCTTTTTCACTATACTCAAGATCAATTGCTCCAATGTACCATACTGGATACATCCCTGCATTGGTTGCACCTACAATATCACATTCATACTGGTCTCCAACAAACCAAACATCCTCTGCTGATAACCCAGCTTTTAAAAGAGCTAGTTCAAAGATTCTCTTATTAGGTTTTCGAAACATGTACTCACTAGTTGCAAGGATAAATTCAAACTCATGGTTTGGAATTGTAGTCGTAATACGTTCTTCTAACGCTTCTTTGCAATATGAAATATTACTAATCACCCCACTGCGAATACCTATACTTTTAATAAAAGAGAGAAAGTCAAGAATGCCATCGGTTGGTTTTCCTGGTGCGGCTGCTTCCCAAAATACCTTATCTATTTCGTTAGAAGATAACGACAATTCGATTCCCTGTGATTCATACAAATAGGAGGTAAACATGTGATTTGGTATTTCCACTTGCAATAAATGTCGTTTCAAAGGATCAAATCTACCCACTTCGTTATTAATAGATTTGCCAGCATCCATTATTTCTTTTGCTGTGCGATTATATTTATTTTTTGTAGCATATTTAAGAATGGCATCCGTTCCTTTGATCCCATCAAATTTTCTTTCATTTACTAAGGTTTGACCATAATCAAATAGAATCATTTTAGGTAATTTCATTGAATTCCCTCCTACAATCGTAATTCTAACTATAAAACTGCTTTAACCAATGCATCGACTGTCTTAATGCTTCAATTGTTTTTGTTTCGATTACACATCTACAATCATATTGTTGAGCAATCGAAAGCTTATGTTTTAAATCAATCTCTCCTGTACCAAGAATCATATGGTCCTTCTGTTTCAATGAATCATGGATATGAAAATGTTTTAGTCTTACTTCATTCTGCAAAAGATACGGTTCATCGATATTGCCACTACTATTTGAGTGGCCAATATCCCAAGTCAGTCCAAATACCTTACTTTTTAACAAGTGATTGATTGCTGACTTTTCATAATTACGAAATCCATCGGTGTTTTCAATACATATTTTGATATTACAATCACCGATCTCTTCTTCACACATCTTCCTAAATTCATGAAAAGCATTGATATAGGATTCAAAATACTGCTCATACAAGTGCACTTTTTTATCTGGTAAAGTAAAATCAACACCATGATTCATATGCATATTAATAATGGGTACTCCAAGACTCTTAGCAACTCCAATAGTTCTTCTCACGGTTTCCACATAAGCTTTTGCTATGCTTTGATTAAAATCTGCTAGATTCAAATTTTCATCCAAATGAATGGTATAATAAATATCCGCTAGTTTTGCTAACCTTGCGAAATAAGATACCCTTTCCAAAGAATCGATTTGATACTCTGGAAGGTTCATATTAAGTTCAAGGAATTTTAATCCTAATTCCTTACATAGCGCTATGTTATCTTCCAAGCATTTATTTTCTATTAAAGTTGGCATTCCAAAATGCATAAGCAATTGTACTCCTTAGGTTTCATCTATAGAATTTTATTTTACACCATAATTTACCATATTTCAATTCTATTTTCGACACCCTAAAAATCCTGTATTTAGCTTGTTTAACTATAGTTCCAAAACCTAAACCAACATTAAATAGTTCCCATTCTGGCAAAAGACACATACACATCCCAAGTGCAAATGTGAAATGATAAAGTTAAGCGTATTTGAATCACTATCCAAATGGCAACACATTTAATATTACAGAAAAAGCACGACCAGAATTAACTTCCATTCGTGCTTATCATTTATGCAAAAATTAGTATATCCTCCGTCACACTATAGACGATCTCTGAATTCTTATTCATAATCCTCTGTATCAAGACCTGCATCTTCTAAAACTTCTCTTCTCTCATCTTCATCCATGTAATCCAGATCCGCTTTCGTATAGCCTGTTAAATCAAGAGCATCCTCCAACTCATCAAACTCGTCGTCGAAATCTTCCTCGGAATCCTCATCTTCCTCGGAATCCTTCATCAATTCCTCAAATGCATGATAATCCGCAGCTCGTTCCATGGAATCAAGCTCTCCATCACCATCAAAATCAAATAAGCCACCAAAAAAACCTTTGTCCATTGCTTACCCTCCAATCACATCATATTTAGTCTCTTTCCTCTTCCCAGTAATCATATGCATCATCATATCCGTCATCAAAGCTACCATCTCCGAACTCTTCTGCCCATTCCTCTGCAAAATCATCTGGATCATCGTATTCATAGACATCATATGGATCGTATTTATAGGTCGATGAATTACGATATGTGTTGGAAGAATCTGTATTGTAACTTCCTGTACTACCTGAAGAATTGCTACTTCCTGATGAATAGCTATTCTTACTACTTCCTAAACGGGACGAATAAGAACCACTGCGAGAAGAACTATATCTCTTATGCAAATAACAATATAAACTATTCGGTGCTTGATCATTATCACAGTCACCTTTGATGCATTCTGGTGTAGAGGCATTACTAATCATAGCCATTACAATAAAAACTAGAATGACTCCTATAATTGCTCCTAGTAAAGTCGCTCCTTGATCTGAATTTCTCCTACCCATAGCTCACCTCCTTTAGTATTCTTTGTGCAATGCAAAAAACCTTTGCATTGCACACTCTCATTCACTCACATCGTGTTTTCATCGATATGAATTGTAATTCTAAACTCTCATCTCCTTACACAATCCTTCGATCCATTCTCTTCTTGCAATTGCTGTTAGCCAACCATCTGGAATAGTATCATAGCCATAATATAAGCCACCTAAACCACCTGCAACTGCCGCAACTGTATCCGTATCATCTCCTAGATTCACTGCCTTAAGTACACATTCTTCATAAGAATTGGTCAAAAGTAAACACCACAAAGCCGCTTCTAGTGTTACTACGACATATCCAAAGCTCTTGATATCTACCTCCTTTGTTTGTGCAAACTTCTCCAAATCTCTAATATTCATATAAAATTCTAGTTCAGCTAGGTTCGTTTCATCCTGCTCGTAATAAGCAAACCCTGCATCAATACCTAATTGCAAGCGTTTTACAAGGCTTCCTTGTTCATCTAATATATATTTTACCATAAAATAGTACAAACCGCACGCAATTTTACTTCTTAAATGGGCATGTGTTAAAGCTGATACCTCATGTATTCTCTCAATCACCTCTGAATCTGTAAGATTTTCTTGTTTCTGTATTTCATAGAAATACAAACAGATAGGCATTATTCTCATAAGAGAACCATTCCCATTGTCCTTTTCCCTATCTCCCCCACAAGTAAGAACATCTCTGGTCATTAACCATCTTATGATAGATTGAGAACAAGTATTTCCAACATCAAATGTTTCTCCATACGGTGTATACCTACCAGTAGTAAACCAAAGGGCGAATTTCTTCATAATATCATCCAAATCAAACCCTGTCTTCAGGCTATCAAATGTTGCTAACGTCATACTAGAGTCATCGGACCAACTCCCTGCTGGAAGAGAATATGTACCATATCCTCTCATTGTCGTTACTGGATTCTCTGCAATTTCACTCCGATCCAGGAATTCTACTGGAACCCCCAAAGCATCGCCAACGACAACACCCATGATCCCATCATACCAAATATTTCTTTCTTCCATGTCTACCTCCCATTAGAAAATAATCTCATTTACATAACCAATCTTTCATAAAACTATCATTAAAATTCTATTTCTAGATGAGACTTTTCATTTGTTATTCTTGACTAATCTACAAATACATCTAAGCATCTATCATAGATGTCTCATGTTATAATCTGCTTCAATCTCTGCCTTCCAGTCATCGCCCAATGCTTCATCGAGATTGGAGGCTTCACTTCTTCGAACGCAGCTAACTGCTTCGTTTAAAACCTTATAGTTAACCCCAGTTCCTCTAGCATCACACTCATACTTTACTGCTCGATTTGCTTTTATTCCAAATCTTTTGGCTTCTTCAATGGCATCGATATTAGCACCTAGGAACAAGAACTCCCAACCATAGCTTTCTTTCTGCCTCTGAACCATTTTCTTTACCTTATCATAGGTATATCTTTTGCTTGAGTTTTCCATACCATCTGTTGTAATAATAAATAGTGTCTTTTCCGGACGATCCTCTTCCCTCGCATACTTATGCACATTCCCAATGTGATGTATTGCTCCACCAACAGCATCCAAAAGCGCAGTACAACCTCTTACATAATATTCTTTCTCTGTCATTGGCTTAACTTCATTTAAATCCACTCGGTCGTGAAGAACCTCCTGTTCATCATCAAATAAAACAGTTGAGACAATGGCCTGTCC
>JAEZKD010000092.1 GCA_023415655.1 Bacillota bacterium
CATCCTGAGTTTGTATTTCCCAAACTTGTTTAATACTCTTAAACTTATTTGATGAAAGAGAACCAGCGCTTACTCTGTATTGTTCTAAAGCTTCATCGATACCAACAGCTATATCACCATTTCTTAATAATTTCAGCCAAGTTGCATAATCCTGACCACCTCGACGAATCGGCATCCTGAAATCACCCATTTTATTCCTATCAATTATTACTGTTGAAGTCGCAATCATCGTATTATGCAATAAAAATTTGTAGTCAATCTGATTCCGAACTTTACGCTTTTCTTTTATTACTCTTCCAAGTTCGTCAATCATCTCTATTGCTGTATAACTCATAGAAGCATTCTTGGCTTTCATTAATTCAATCTGACGAGAAGTTTTATCTGGTTTCCAGATATCATCAGCATCAAGAAATGCAACATATCTGCCACTCGCTATTTCCAATGCAGTATTCCTAGCGACACCAGCTCCCATATTCTTAGGTTGTAAATGAAACACGATATTAGGATATTTCCTCTTTAATTTTGAAATAATCTCTATTGAATTATCTGTAGAACAATCATCTACAAGAACAATCTCTATTTCCTTGTATGTTTGCAAAGCTGCTGATTCAACTGTTAGTTCCAAGTAACGTGATGCATTATAAACTGGAGTAATGACCGATACTATTTCATTATCATATTCTTTGCTAACATTTTCTTGATTCATAAATAATTCCTCTTAGTAAATTGGTGTAACCCAGTTATTAAATTTCTCAACTTTTCCCATGACAACATCCATGTATCTTTTATGAAGCATATCTGTAATTTTGCCGGTATGCCCATCTCCAACAACATACTTATCCACACTCAATACGGGTGTAATCTCCATTGCAGAACCGCATAAAAATGCTTCAACGCATGTATAAAGCTCTGTTCTATCTATTGTTCTCTCTACCACTTTAATTCCCATATCTTTTGCCAAATTAATAACTGTATCTCGCGTAATACTTTCCAGTACACTATCTGTAAGCATTGGTGTTACCAACGTATCATTTATAACCATAAAAAAACAAGATCCTGGACCTTCTGCAACCTTACCTACTTCATTAAGAAAAATACATGTATCATATCCATTCCGAAGTGCTTCTTTGTGTCCTACTCTGCTATTTATATAGTTAGCTCCACATTTAATTCTAGGTGAAAGAGTAGAATCAGAAATTCGTCTCCAAGATGTAACGCAGCAATTAAGACCTTTTTTATTATACTCAGCACCTATTCTCCCTCTTGGAATCGGTGCAACAAACATATCGACTGATTCCGAACTTGCCCATGAACCAAATCCATCTACAAATAAAGTTTGTCGAACTGAAAGATTTTCATGGTATTCATTTACCTTAACCACATCAATCAATGCTTTTCTCATATCCTCTTTTGTGTATGAACAGTCAATCTGCAATAATATCGCTGAGCGCAGAAGACGATTATAATGATCTTCTAATCTGAATGCATATAACTGTTTTTCTTCATCATTCCAATAACAAGGAATACCTTCAAAAACATTTAGACCAAACTGTGCTGTTGGTGCAAGAATATTAATCATTGCCTCATTTACATTTATATTTTCACCTTTATACCAAATATATCTATTTGCTACATCTGTTTTCATATTCTCTCCTTCACACACTTCTCACGCTATTATGTTTCATCATCTGTCATATGTGCTATACGAATAATATTCTCTTCTGCAAATCTAGCAGCTTCTACATCACTCATATTGCTATCAGTTTTTTCTTCATAAATATCTTGCTTTTTTAATACCATTACTATTGAACTAAATACAATCTTTATATCTAACCAGATGCCTTGTTTTTTAAACAAATCAATGTATTGATTATCGTAGGTTACTTTTTCGTCCCATGATATATCATTACGCCCTTTTACTTGAGCAAGTCCGGTAATACCTCCACGCATCTCAAATCGTTTTTTATATTTCTTATTCAAAGTGTCATAATCGCCCAATTCGTATGTAACGCATGGCCTAGGACCTACAATTGATATATCACCTTTTACTACATTCCAAAGCTGAGGCAATTCATCCATACTACTATTTCTTAGAAATCTTCCAACCTTTGTAACCCTAGGATCATTCTCATAGTTAAATAACCCAGCTCCCATGTCCTCAGCATTTACCACCATTGAGCGAAACTTATACATTTTAAATTGGCGCCCATTCTTTGTTAATCGCTTTTGTGTAAAAAGAACAGGGCCTTTACTATCACTCTTAATCACAACTGCTACTACTATCCATACTGGAAACAAAGCCATCATAGCAATAATACCAACTACAAAATCTATAATGCGCTTAATTATATTATTTGTTTTTAACCACATATTTCCTCCACTGATGTAAAAGTATGGAATAAATCATCGAAAGTCTCACCTCTTTTTATTACTTCAACTGTATCTCCTGAAATATCTAGTACAGGAAAATTTGGCAGAATGAATGGAGGTTTTAAAACAATAGAATATGAACCTACATTACCAAGAACAACTACATCTCCAATAGCAAGTGTTCCTGAGTAATTTCGATACAGATAATCTGATTCAATACATGTAAATCCACCAAAATCCAATCCTTGATAACTCTTTCTCTTGCTCCCCATTGAATATAAGGTAAGTGGTGGATTCTTAGTGTTTAATGTTGGATTAATGTTATATATACTTCCTAGAAGTGTTGCTATTGCTTTCCCTCTTACTTCTTTAATATTAATGACAGTACTTGCAAATGACATACAATCACCTACTAATGCGCTCCCTGGCTCTATTAAAAGTGTAGGTCGTTGTTCTTCAGGCAGATGTCTGTAATGTGCTTCAAATAATGGTGCTACTTCTCCAGCATATTCTTCATATGTCGGAATAGGTGTATTAAAT
>JAEZKD010000159.1 GCA_023415655.1 Bacillota bacterium
AGATTAAACCTTTCTGTGACCACGGTCTCAAGAGCAATCTCGGGAAAAGGAAGAGTTGGAGCGGATACGCGCAAGAAAGTCATTGAGCTATGTAATGAGATGAACTATCGTCCCAATTTGCTAGCAAAAGGGCTAGCATCTTCTCGAACCTATAACCTTGGAGTTGTACTTCCAGCGGATCAGAATTTAAGAGATATTCCGTTCTTTCAAACTTGTCTCTTAGGTATCTGTGAGATGGTAGCAAGCCTAGATTATGATGTAGTAGTTACAACAGCAACCGAAGATGATATCTCTCTACTACGTCGGATTATTGATAATCATAAAGTGGATGGAATCATATTGACACGTGCAGTGCAGCATGACATTGCAAGAGAATATCTTACTCAAACGAATGTACCTTTCGTGCTAATAGGTGCATGTAATGATGATCAAGTGGTCCAAGTAGATAGTTCTCACATTGATGGGTGTGAAGAATTAACTTCAGTATTGATACATTCCGGAAATAGCAGATTTGCATTTATAGGTGGAAATCAAAATCATATTGTAAATCAAAATCGATATTTTGGATATCAAAGAGCATTGGAAGCAAACCAAATTCAGGAGAATACCCGCCTTACCTTTTGGGATGCAACGAGTAAAGCCTTTGTTGATCGTGCAGTTGATACTATTATGGAACGTAGGGTTGATTGTATCTTATGTGCAGATGATCTGATCTGTAGTCGTGTGCTAGCTCGATTGGATCAGATGAGATATCGTGTTCCACAGGATGTAAAAGTCGCTTCATTTTATAATAGTACATATTTAGAGAATCATAACCCACCGATATCAGCACTTCACATTAATGTAAAGGAACTTGGCAGAATGGCAGGAGAGCGAATGGTAGAATTGATTCAACATAAAGAAATTCCACAAAAAACACTGATCAATTATCAAATTGTATTAAAAGAATCAACGAATTGTAGAGTACCTAAGGGTACATTAAACATGGTATCAGAGTCTTTTGGAACTGGCTTAAAAGCAAAGGACTTGATATAAATTAAGGATTGTAGAAGGAGGAGCGTAGCATGAAGAAAAAGTTATTAGCAATTGCTATGACGATGATTTTCACAGTTTCTATGTTTGCAGGCTGTGGAGCAAAAGAGGAGACGAAAAAAACAGATGCAACCCCAACGAAGGAAGCAGCTGCAGATCCAACAAAAGAAGCAGATCCAACGAAAGAAACTCCAAAGGATGTAACAGCAGAAGAAGTTACTCTGACTGTATGGGAATCAACTGGAGGACCAGATGAATTCATCAAACAGGCTGGTGCTAAATTTACAGAAAAATATCCAAACATTAAAATTGAGTTTGTCAATGTGGAACTTGGCGATTCTACAACACAAATCGCACTTGATGGTCCTGCAGGTGTAGGTCCTGATCTTTTTGCAGCACCTCATGATAAATTGGGTGAATTAGTTGTTGGAGGCCATGTTCTTCCAACAGCTAATGCAGAAGAGATGAAAGCAAAGGTATTAGGAGCATGTGCGACAGCATTGACTTATGATGGTGTAATGTATGGTTATCCAGTATCTGCTGAAACCTATGCACTTTTCTATAACAAGGCATTAATTTCGGAAGATCAAGTTCCAAAAACATGGGAAGAGTTAAAGAGCTTTGCAGGTGATTTTAATGCAAGTCACTCCGACCAGTACGGTTTTATCATGGATGTTGGTAATGCATACTACTCCATTATCTTCACTACAAGTAATAACAATCGTTTGTTTGGTCCAAATGGAACAGATACAACCAATACCAATATTAATTCAGCAGCATCGGTTGAGGGTATGAAGTTCTTTGCAGGCCTTCGTGAGGTATTAGACGTTCCAGCAGCAGATTTATCTACAGCAACCTGTGATGGTATCTTTGGAAGTGGCAATGCAGCATTATTTATTACTGGATTATGGAATGTTGCGACCTTTGAAGCGAATGGAATTGATTTTGGTGTAGCTGCACTTCCTAGCTTACCAGGAAATACTGACCCTGTTGCTTCCTTCTCTGGAACTAGAGCTATGTTTGTATCTGCATACTCCGATCATCCAACCGAAGCAGCTTTATTCGCAGATTTCTTATTATCAGAAGAAATGCAATTATTACGCTTTGATATTACTGGAACATTACCAAGCATCAATGTAGCAGTAGAAAGCCCATACATCGAAGGCTTTTTAACACAGTTAGATCATGCATTCCCAATGCCATCAATTCCTCAGATGAATCGTTATTGGGAAGCAATGAATGCAGCAAGTGCTAACATCTGGGATGGAGCAGATATCCAAACAGAGTTAGATCAATGTAATGCAACGATTCTGCAATAAATAAATAGGCTTAGGGCTGATACACAAATGCTGTGTTACAGCCCTAAGCTACTATATGACGGGAGTGAACGAGATGGAATCCTCTTTAAAAGCAGATGGCTCAATGGCAAAGAGAATCAAATATACTGCATGCTTGTTTATGGGCTTGAGCCATATTTTATATTTAAAAGAATATATCAAAGGAATCCTGTATGGATTGATTGAGATTATCTTTTTATGTTTTCTACCACTGATATTTCGTAAGCTATCTGATTTGATCACCCTTGGAAGTCCACAACCTGACCTGCCAGTGAAGCAAAGAAGTAATTCGATGTTTATGTTAATTGATGGTGTTATTGTCATTGCAGTGATACTTATCTTTTTAGTCCTCTATGTGTTATCGGTAAAGAATGCTCACTCAGAGTATAAAACCTATTGTGATACGAAAACTTTGCCAGGAAACAAAAAGGCATTTCAAGCTATGGTTGGGAAGTCCTTTCCGATTCTTGGTCTTACTCCAGCCTTTGTATTGATTGTATTCTTTGTCGTCGTTCCTCTAGTGTTTTCAGCAAGTGTTGCTTTTACGAACTATTCGTCTCCAGAGCACATTCCCCCGAATAACACTGTTGACTGGGTTGGGCTTGATAACTTTAGAACGATGTTTGGTGGGAGTGCTACTTGGACATCTGCGCTTGGAAGAGTTGCACTGTGGACCTTAGTTTGGGGAGCTCTTGCAACAGCTACCTGCTACTTTGGTGGAATGCTGATGGCGGTTATCCTTCATGAGAGTAGAATTAGAATCAAAGGATTTTTCCGAGTTATTTTCATTCTTCCATATGCAGTACCTAGTGTAGTTAGTATGCTTGTATGGCAGAACCTCTTAAATGGTTCCTTTGGAACGGTGAATCGGACGCTAAAGCAGCTTGGTATTATATCAAAGAATATACCATGGTTAAGTGATGCTTATTTGGCTAAATTTATGTGTGTACTTGTTAACTTATGGGCTGGTTTTCCTTACTTTATGTTACTTGTCATGGGAACTATGACAGCCATCTCATCTGATATCTTTGAAGCAGCAAGAATTGATGGAGCTGGCAAATATCAAGTGTTCAAGCGTATAACGCTACCACTTGTGTTATATCAGACAACACCACTCATTATCATGTCCTTTACGCACAACATCAATAACTTTGGTGCTATCTTCTTTTTAAATGGAGGTGGGCCAAACGTTGCAGACTCTACAGCAACGGGAGCAGAAGGGACGGATATTTTAGTAAGTTGGATTTATAAGTTAACTGTAAATCTATTTAAGTACAACTATGCTTCTGTACTTGCTATTATGATTTTTGTCATCTTAGCACCAATTGCAATCTTTAATTTTAGAAGAACAAGATCATTCAAAGAGGGGGAATTATAAATGGCAAACAAAGGAATACGCCGTATCAATACAGGGATTGTATTAGTTTTATTGACTATCATTTCGCTTGTTGTTTTATATCCTCTGGTTTATGTTGTATCCGCAGCCTTTTCCCCTGGAAGAAGTATTGCATCCTTAGAGATCGTTCCCTTTGCTGCAGGCTTTACACTAGAACACTTTGAGAACCTGTTTCGTAATACACCTTACCTAACTTGGTTTAAGAATACCTTTATAGTGGCAATTTCTACTTCGATGTTTACATTAGTGATTGCTTCTTTATCCGCTTATGTCTTTTCTAGATTTCAATTTGCCCTTAAGAAGAAGATGATGCTGACCTTATTAATCCTTCAGATCTTTCCTTCCTTTGTCGGTATGGTTGCTATCTATGTAATTTTATATCGAATCAATGGATTGAATACTCTATGGGGACTTGTTCTTGTCTATGTGGCTGGGAATACGCCTTATAATACTTGGATGGTAAAGAGCTATCTGGATACAGTTCCAAAGAGCTTAGATGAAGCAGCTAGAATCGATGGTGCAAACCATTTTCGAATTTATCGTTCCGTCATTATGCCAATCGCAAAACCAATACTAATTTTTCTTGGAATTACCTCGTTTACGTCTCCTTGGATGGATTATATCTTCCCAAAGATGGTGCTTCGTTCTGCGGATAAACAGACATTAGCACTTGGCTTATATGGATTTGTAACAGAAAAGAAGAATGAGTTTACAAACTTTGCAGCAGGATCATTACTAATCGCTATTCCATTTATCATCTTTTTTGCAATCACTCAAAAGACGATGGTAACAAGTCTTGGTGGAAGCGCAGTGAAGGAATAGAACATACATAAGGAGCAGATGGATGGAGCAGATTACATTTAATAAGGACTATTTGATCAAGGGGAATACCCCTTGGTTTCCAATTATGGGGGAATTCCATTATACTCGATATCCCAAAAGGTACTGGAGGGAATCACTATATAAGATGAAAGCTGGAGGAGTGGATGTAGTATCGACTTATGTATTCTGGATTCATCATGAGGAGAAGGAAGGCGAGTATGACTTTACCGAGAATCGCAACCTTCATGAATTCGTTGCTTTGATAAAAGAGTGTGGACTTACTCTCATGCTTCGCATTGGACCATGGTGTCATGGTGAGTGTAGGAATGGAGGATTCCCAGATTGGCTTATGACCAAAGATTTTATTCCTAGGACCAATGACGAACGCTACTTTTCTTATGTGCAACAGTTTTATCAGATGATCTATGAACAGGTAAAGGGATATTTTTATCAGGAAAAGGGACCGATCATTGGTATTCAGATTGAGAATGAATTCGGACATTGTGGTGGTCTTACCGGTGATGAAGGGGAAGCTCATATGAAGAGACTTTACCAGATGGCAAAAGCGATTGGCTTTGAAGTCCCACTGTATACAGCAACTGGCTGGGGTGGAGCAGTGACCGGAGGCTTATTGCCTGTGATGGGAGGCTACTGTGAAGCACCTTGGGATGAGAGAGTAACAGAGATTGAACCAAGTGGTAATTATATATTTACGAATGAGCGCAATGATCATAACATTGGTTCGGACTATGGATTTGGTACTGGGATTACATTTGACCTTACGAGATTTCCATTCTTAACAGCTGAACTTGGTGGTGGTCTTCAAGTAACCAAGCATCGACGTCCAATCGCAACAGGTACTGATATAGGTGCGATGTCTTTAGTAAAGCTTGGATGTGGTGTGAATCTACTTGGTTACTACATGTATCACGGCGGAACGAACCCTGTTGGAAGATATTCTAGTTTACAAGAATCCAAAGCAACTGGGTATCCGAATGATTATCCTGAGTTATCCTATGATTTTAATGCACCGATCAAGGAATATGGACAGATATCGGATAGCTTTAAGGAAATCAAATTATATGCAATGTTTATCAAGGATTTTGGGGATGAGTTTTGTCAGATGCAATTAAAGCTACCCAAAGATAATCCATTAAAGCCGAGTGACTTTACAAGCCTTCGTACTTCGATACGACATAAGAATGCATCTGGCTATCTATTTGTGAATAACTATCAGAGACATTATCCAATGAAGGAGCATCAAGAGGTATGCTTACAGGTTGACTTAGATAGTAAGAGGATAACCTTCTCGCCACTTACAATACCAGATCGCTTTTATGCATTTTATCCATTTGAGATGCCAATTGGTAGTGCCACGTTACATACGGCTTTGGCTACTCCTTTATGTAAGCTTATGAATGAGGAAATGACCTATGTATTCTATACAGATAGTGATCCTTGTTATGAGATTACAGGAGAATTAGGAGATACCAAATTATTAACGATAACAAGGGAACAAGCAAAGAATGCATATAAGATAACATTGACAAAGGAACATCTGATTATCTCGGATTCTCTGATTCTAAAAGAGAAGCATGGATTATGTTGTATTGGAAGAAGCAACCCACAGTTTATGATCTATCCTGAACTTGATGCAGATGTGCGAGGTTTTGAACGAACTGGTATGACAGGAGATTTTAGCGTTTATGAGCAAGGTAAAAGTATGACTTCACCAATTGTTTCTTTTAAACAATTGGAAGTTAAGGAGGATTTAAACCCTGAACATAAGGTACGATATGAGATCATATTAGAGGGAGAAGTGAATGCCTATAATGACTTGTTTTTAAAAATTGCGTATGAAGGCGAATCAGCAAAGCTGTATGTGAATCATCAGGTCATTGCAGATCATTTTTATACAGGGCAAATCTGGGAGGTTGGATGTAAACGATTTGATTTCCCAAAGAAGTTTGTGCTAGAGATTACTCCTTTAATAGAAGGTAGTAAAATTTATCTTGAACAGTGGCCAAAGATGAAGGCTCATAAAGCGTGCGAGCTGTTATCTGTGGATGCTGAATATGAATTTCTAACCCCGATTATGATAGGGAGTAAGAAATAGAAAAAAATTGAACAGAACAGAAAGATCAGAAAAACTAAGCTAGCTATAAGTTTCTATATATGAAAGAGGGAATAAAAAAGGAGGCGAAGATGAAAAGGAAAGCAATGGTTGTTTGTGTAGGTGTGATGGTAATTGGATTCATCATCTGCATTCTATTCTTGTATCAAAGGATATCTGGAGAAAAAATAAAAAGTACCATTTCAATAAAAGAATCAGAAATTTTTGTAGAAGCGGTAGAAGGAATTAGTGACGACTTTATCAAAGGGGTTGATGTTTCATCTTTGCTCTCTCTTGAACAATCTGGTGTGAAGTTTTATGAAGGGAATAAGGAAAAGGATTTATTTGCGATTTTAAGATATCATGGAGTGAATTATGTACGCATTCGTATATGGAATGATCCTTTTGATTCGAAGGGAAATGGGTATGGTGGAGGCAATAATGATTTAGCAGCAGCTCTTGAACTTGGGAAAAGAGCAACGAACGAAGGATTAAAGGTCTTAGTAAATTTTCATTACTCGGATTTTTGGGCAGATCCTTCCAAACAAATGGTGCCTAAAGCATGGAAGAACCTCTCCCTAGAAGAGAAGGCAAATGAGTTATCTGATTATACGAAGGAATGTCTAACCGCAATGCTTAAAGAAGGAATTGATATTGGAATGGTTCAGGTTGGGAATGAAACAACCACAGGACTTGCAGGAGAAACCAACTGGAAATCCATTACTACGCTTTTAAATGCAGGTTGTCAAGCAATTCGTGAAGTGAGTCAGGAAATGAATCAGGAAATGCTGATTGCGATTCATTTTACGAATCCTGAGAAGGAGGACCAGTACAATCGGTATGGTATGATACTAGACAATTTTGGTGTTGATTACGATGTATTTGCCACCTCATATTATCCATATTGGCATGGAAGCCTAGATAATTTGACAAGTGTACTTAGTGAGATTGCAAGTACTTTTGATAAGAAAGTAATGGTTGCTGAAGTTTCTTATGCTTATACCTATGAGGATTCGGATTATTCAGGGAATACGATTAGTGAAGAGTCTGTCATTGATAAGCCATATCCAGTCACTGTGCAAGGACAGGCAAATTGCATTCGAGACGTTGCGGCAGCAGTAGCTTCTCTTAAGGATGCAGGCTTAGGCTTGTTTTATTGGGAACCGGCATGGATCGCGGTACCAGGTGGTAGCTATGAAGAGAATCAAAAGCTCTGGGAAGCATATGGATCTGGATGGGCTACTAGCTATGCTACAGAATATGATCCAGAGGATGCAGGTATCTACTATGGTGGGAGCGCATGGGATAATCAAGCGCTGTTTGATTCGACAGGTCATCCCCTTGCCTCTTTAAGTGTATTTGCCTATCTAAAGACCGGTGCTTCTACGAGTGTACGAATTGATTCAATTGAAGAAACCTTTGTTAAAGTGAGAATTGGTGATGAAATTATCTTACCAAAGAACGTCATTGCTTTTTATAATGATGGAACTAGCAAGGAGGTAGAGGTTACTTGGCAAGACATTGACTTAGTTAAGCTTAGCAATGCAGGCGTGAGTGATACCTATCTATATGGTACCATTTCAGGTGTGGACACATTACAAGCAATGTGTAAAATATCAGTCGTAGAGCAAAATTATGTGGATAACTCAAGCTTTGAAGAGAAGGATTTATCAATGTGGGTCATTGACAATATTGATAATGTAACGACAGAGCTTTCTGTGATTGAAAAAGTATCGGATGCCAAGAGTGGAAACTACTCCTTACACTTTTACTCAGAAAATGAAGTGAAATTCAAGGTAGAACAGACAATTACCAATCTTGCACCAGGAGATTATAACTATAGTCTTAGCATTCAGGGTGGTGATGCTACCAATCAGGATATGTATATCTATGCAATTATTGATGGAGTTACCTATACGTGTGAAACAGATGTGGATGGATGGAGAAATTTTAGAACTCCGATATTATCTAACCTAACAGTAACGGATGGAACGATTACTATTGGAGCTTATATTTCTTGTGATGCTAAGGGTTGGGGGACTTTGGATGATTTTAGTCTTACCAAAGTGGATTAATGTGAAATGATTGAGTGCTGTCCATAGTTTACATGAATGACTTAAAATTACATAAGTCATTCATGTAAATTATGGACAGCACTTTTTTATCCTTGACTAATATTACATAAGCACCTAGAATGAAACTATAAATAATGGAATAAGAGGTAGCCAATGGAGATATTACAAGCATTAGAACAGATTAGAAATCCTATCTTAACATATATATTTCGTATCTTTACTGCATTAGGAGAGCACTTGGTGATATTAGCAATCATTTGTGCGATTTATTGGTGCTGGAATAAAAAACTTGCATATCGGATAACCTT
>JAEZKD010000188.1 GCA_023415655.1 Bacillota bacterium
GTCTGATGGAGCTGCTTAGCAATACGTCCCGAGATACTATCGATCTCCACTCCATATAAGGAAGATCCCTTTTTCATATCCTCCGGCATTACTGAAAAGAAGTTACCGGTTGCCATAGATGGATCTAATATCTTACCTCCATGAAAGCCGTAGCGGTCCAGGGCAGTATAAATACCCTTAATGATCTCCGGAGGTGTATAAAATGCTGTAGTGGTTGATGCCCGAGCATTAATATATTCCTCATCTGTAAGAAGCTGTTGCAGTTCCTGGTATTCATTTGACCAGGATCCATTCTTCCCATCAAATGCAGCAGCCATACCACCCCAACCGATATACCTAGCCAATACTAATTGCTCTTCTGCTGTTGCCATTCTGCCTTCCGTTTCAATCACTTTAAGCAGCTTTATCGCTGCTACATTGTCTTTATAGCGTGCCTTAATTCCGCCTGCTACGACACTTTGTATGTGATGATAATCGATCTTCTCATTACCTCCACCTTGATCAGAACTCGGTATAAATAATAAAGGAGCAGATTGCTCTACTCCTTCTTCTATATCCATGTTTGGTTTTATTTGATCCAACGGTAGGCTTATTTGATATAAATCACTTCCTGCAGGACTACTTCTTCTGCTTGATCGTGTATCCTTTGTCTGTGCTGATATGTTTCCCATGAGTTGCTCGGATCCTTGATCGGATCTGTCTTTAGTAGCTGTTCCTGTACCTTCTCCAGCATCTCTTCGGCTCTGTCCTCTATCCTGTGCATAGTCTCCATCAAGGCCCCCTCTATCATAAGTTGATGAAGCTGGAGTCCCTTGTTCTCGTCCCAGTACTTCAAAGCCATCTGCCCGTACTTGCCGAGTGGATGACTGAATTCTTCGTTGTTCTCCACCTTCACTACCGGGTACCAGAGGCCGCCTATCTCCTCGTATTCCATCTCCACTCCGCTCAGAAGCATTTCTGTCATTCTGTCTCCGTTCATAATCTTTCTCCCTTCTTATTTCACCAACTATTTGCTTGCAACCTAAAAGGATCTCACCGGCGCATTTTATAGTATAATAACCTACGATATTTAATACCTCCGGAGTAATTTCGTTAAATTTATGAGTTAAAAAAAGGTCATTATCAGGAATATAGTTACACCTAAATTGTACCATATAATTAATGCTTTCAAATAGAAAACCAGATAATAATGCATTTCTGATTTCGCTGCTTTCCGGATGCTTTTGTACTATATCTCTCCATTGCCGTGTAATCAAGGTCCCACAAAAACTTGAAAAGTTATCATACCTATCTGATGTTTCTATGTTGAACTTCAACCTAAATTTCTCTTCAAATGCCTGTTTATCCAGGTCATTAATTTCCCATATCTTAAAATGATTGATTCCCTGAAGTTGAGAGACATCGAAAAAATATCCCACACCATGTTGATACTTTGTCAATAAAGCAATACCCTTAGATCCCCGTTTTACCTGTTTACCGGCTTCCAACCATTGGTCATATGTGGCCAGCTGTGTTAGGTTCCTATTTTGTTCAATTGCTGTCACCAATGTTGCGAATTCATACCGGTACATATTACCGGCATAACGTAAGAACTCCTTCCATTTCTCCATATCATTAACCATTGAAGATATGGAAAGATAATATAGTTCCTGTAAGCTCTCTAGTTTACCCATGTTTCACCTCGCTGATTATTATAGTCTTCCCTATCCCTGTTTTCATAAAATTCTGGTAATCCAGAAGCTTATGAAAAAAGGGATATTGTGATTAACAATATCCCTAATATAGTCTATGTCTAATGAAAATTTAAGTTCGTGTTACAAAAAACCTACCTACTTTATATTTATAATTGATAGGCGTATACTTATTTCTTATTATATCTACGTAATGCTTTCCAAATATTTAGTAAGCATAAATAGCATGAAATGCCGTCCAATATTTATCCCTTCGGTAATTATGAATAGATTTCTTAATGTGCATAAATCACTGTCTACAAATGCCGAATTCTCAATATAACCAATAAGTTCTCTACCTGTTGATGATTTTTCTACCTCATTAGGTCCACAAATAAAAATATTTTTTTGCCACCGTATCATCTCCTTAATCTGTACTTTAGAACATTTACCCTTTACTTCGTTGTTATTAAGTATTATGAATTGAATTTAATGATATCATTGTATAAAAACACGATAAATTACTCCTCAAATCTTTTTGTTATTAATTAAGATTGCTTGTATGTTCATAAATCAATCTCTCTCCAACTTCTTTATTAAAGCTATTGGATCAATAATATAAGTAGCTTCATAACTTTTCCCTTCGAAAGTGCCACCACTCGTTCTTGATGTTGCGGAAGCCAACTTCCAGAATTCTTTATACGATATATCCTGTTTCACCTGACATGCAAGTGCATATAATCCAGCAATGTAGGGTGTAGCCCAGCTTTTTCCACCTTCACGATATACAACATAATCCGTTGTCCCAGTAGGTGAGGCTGTACAACGAAAGTTCATAGGAACACTTATATTATATTTCTTATTGTTAATTCCATAAAGATTTTTAGTATAGGAATTAACATCATCTGGATCGGATAATGGAATTTTATCTAAACCAAAAAACTCCATATTTTCACGCAAGTGTAGCGATGTTGTAATTACTAAAATGCCTTCGTCCTCAGCTCGTTTATAAGCCTTAATTAAGTCTTTACTTCCTTGCGCTTCTCTAGAATCATATCCCCATGATATTGATATGACACGAATCCTATTTTCAATGCGTAAGGATTTATTTATATCTAACAACTTATTAATTGATTCGGCGAGCAATGAATAATCATATTGAATTCTCAAATAGTCATCAGCAATATAATAAAGGTCAGCTTCAGGGGCTACTCCCACATTTTTTCCTACAGCTATGGATGCGACAGCCGCTCCATGCATGGCAGCTTCCTGTGTATTTACCGTATCACGTTCAGAATAATATTTTATTTGATCCTTATACTCAATATGATCTACTAATAATGGCTGATCAATTATTGCAATTCCAACGCCTTTACCTGTTATACCTTTTTCATGAAGACTACGTAAATTTAATCCGGGATTCTTGTATTGTTCCATAATTTCTTCCGGAATAAAACTATCAGGTAATTTATCAGGCCATATCGTTTTACTGTCAAATGTAGCTTGAAGCAGCTTATTGTATTCACCAGATAAATCACAATCTGATAAGTCTGTACTCCGTAAATCGTACCCAAAATCACTTTCTTCTGGTAGCTTATCAAGTTTACCGAACATCATTGTATAATCTGCAGCACTTGGATGTCTTTCAATTGTTATTTTATTAATTTCTTCTAATCGATTAGTTTCTGTTGTCTCGCTTCTCTTTTTATTATAACTGGAGCAAGCAATTAAAGAAAATAATAATAGTAAATATACCATCAATACTAATTTATTTATCAATCTCACATTGATCCCCCCTTACTATTAACTATTTGATATACGCTGAAATTTCTAACGATATGATGCGATTGATAACGATTGCAAACAAAATAATAATATAATTCAACAACTAATAGATTAGTTATACCATATCCTGCCAATTCTAACAACAATTTATATTTATTTATTAATGTTCAAATTGTTTAACTAAAATACCCCTTGACTTCTATTAGTAAGGTTTAGTACAATAAAAAACCTACCAACCCTATATGGATAGTTGATAGGCGTAAATCTATTTCTTATTAACTTACTTAATATTTATTACGCTAATTTGAAAGATTGCGAGCTAAGCAATGTTAGATTATGCTTATTGTCTGCCCATATATAATTGGGAAATGAAATCTATCTTTTGGTGATTGCCGTGTTTTATGATTGCTTCTTTTATCTCAGCATAAAGTGCCTATCGATTACTGTCTGGTAAGCCGCAATTTCTGATGATATCATATATGTTATTCTCCTTGGAATATTCGTGAATTATCGACTTTTTATTACGGGTTATTTTATGTAGAGCCTCAATTAGTTTCTCTGTATTATTCTTGACCTTATCCATATGTCACCTTCATTCGATCAGCAGCTTAATAGTATCAATCTTCTGGTTAGTTGATGGTGATAAATCCAAGGATTCATAATTATCAAAAAAATCTGATAGTTCATGATTAGCTAGATAAGTATCGACTTTTGCTTCTTCGTTCCCATTCATCTCAAGTAAATCAATAATTTGCTTTTTCAATGCATTATCCACTTTTTCAATACTCCTTTCTATCTTTCTTGAGTGCCATATATTTAAAAGGCCTTCATAAATCTTACCTTCTTTCCAATAGATTAATTTAATGTTTTCATCATCTTCGTAAAAAGAAAAAGAACTGGGCAATTTCAAATGTATCCGATAGCCCAGTTCTATAT
>JAEZKD010000189.1 GCA_023415655.1 Bacillota bacterium
AGAAGAGGTTGCTTCATCTAGAATTAATACTGGTGGATTCGCAACTGCCGCTCTTGCAATTGCAAGCAGCTGTCGTTGACCTTGGGAAAGATTCGCTCCATCCCCTGTGATTATGGTCTGATATCCTTGTGGAAGATGAGTGATAAAATAATCTGCATTGGCAAGCTTTGCTGCCTCAATGATTTGCTCATCCGTAGCATCTAAATTACCATAACGAATATTATCCATAATGGTGCCAGTAAATAGATGCGTATCTTGTAATACCATTGCCATGGAACGACGCAAATCTGCTTTTTTTATTTTGTTGATATTAATTCCATCGTATCGAATCTTGCCGTCTGGTACATCATAGAAGCGATTGATTAGATTAGTGATTGTCGTCTTACCTGCTCCGGTTGAACCAACGAAGGCAATTTTTTGTCCTGGCTTTGCATACAGTGTCACATTCCTTAAGACAGTTTTATTTTCTTCGTAACCAAAGACAACATCATCAAACTCAACCTGACCACGTACTTTTGTGTAAGTTAAACTTCCATCTGAATGTGGATGCTTCCAAGCCCAGATACCAGTATTCTCTTCACATTCTACTAAGCTTCCATCCTCAGCCATTTTCACATGAACTAGTGTTACATACCCATTATCTTCTTCTGGCTTTTCATCAATTACTTCAAAGATTCGCTCAGCACCCGCCATTGCCGATAAGATTGCATTTAACTGTTGAGACATCTGAGTGATTGGATGTGTGAAACTCCTTGTAAACTGAAGAAAAGAGATTACCGTACCTAGAGTTAGGATATGATTAATCGCCAAAACACCACCAACAATGGCTGTAATTGCAAATTGGATATGAGAAAGATTTCCCATAATCGGCATCAAGATATTTGCGTACGTATTAGCACTCGTAGATGCTTGACATAAGGCTTCGTTCACTTCTCTAAACTCTTCTTTTGAAGTCTTTTCATGACAGAATACTTTAACTACCTTTTGCCCATCAATCATCTCTTCGAGATAGCCATTAACTCTACCAATATTAATCTGCTGATTCTTAAAGAACATCGCACTCTTACCACCGATGAATTTAATCAAACGCAAGATGATGAATAACATCACAATTACTACGATCGTCAACTGCCAGCTATAAGTAACCATCATGACAAATACACCAACTACTGTGATGGCGGAGGATAATACATTGGCAACACTGTTACTTAACATTTCACGAATGGCATCCGTATCATTCGTGTACCGACTCATCAATTCTCCATGGGTATGCGTATCAAAATATTTGATGGAGAGGCACTCCATTTTTTTAAATAGATCAACTCGTATCTTATATAATGCATTCGTTGATACCATAAGCATCAAACGGCTATAGATATAGGTTGAAAGAGCTCCAAGTATATAGATACATCCCATGAATATTAATACTTTGATAAATCCAGACATTGTCTCAGATGTATAGTTCTCTGCCAATGGTGTAATATAATTATCAATGATAACCTTTAAAAAGGAAGTACCGATAATCTGAGCGAGTGAGCTAACAATAATCCCAATCACTACAATCACTAATAAAAATTTCTTTTCCGTCAGATAACCAATAATACGACCCAAAGTCTTCTTCATCTGCTTTGGTTTTGCACCAGGTTTCTGAGATCCCATAGGTCCTGCCATATATTACGCTCCTTTCTGCTGAGATTCATAAACCTCTTGATAAATTTCATTATTTTGCAATAATTCTTCATGGGTGCCAAAGGCATTGATCTTGCCATCTTCCATTACAATAATACGATCTGCATCTGCCACAGAACTAATTCGTTGAGCGATAATGATTGTTGTAGTATCCTTCAGCTTTTCACGAAAAGCTTGTCGAATCTTTGCATCAGTAGCGGTATCTACTGCACTGGTAGAGTCATCTAAGATGACGATCTTTGGTTTCTTTAACAATGCTCTTGCAATACAAAGACGCTGCTTTTGTCCCCCAGACACATTGACACCACCCTGCCCTAGATCGGTATCATATCCATCAGGAAATGACATAATAAAATCATGAGCACAAGCTGACTTACATGCTTCTTCTATCTCCTCCATCGTTGCATTCTCATCCCCCCATAATAGGTTCTCACGAATCGTTCCTGAGAATAACACATTCTTTTGCAACACCATCGCAACCTCATCACGTAAGGTTTTTAAATCATAATCCTTGACATTGATTCCACCCACGAGCAGTTCTCCGTCTATGACATCATACAATCTTGGAATTAGCTGAACAAGACTTGTTTTTCCAGAGCCAGTTCCACCAATGATTCCAATGGTTTCCCCTGATTTAATCGATAGGTTAATGTCCTCGAGAGATAGTTTTTCTTTATCCTTGGAGTATCCAAAGCTCACATGCTTAAATTCAATGGAACCATCCTTTACCTTCTCATCAGCCAAAGAGTTGTCTTTAATATCAATCTCTTCCTCGAATACTTCTACGATACGACCAATCGAAGCTCTAGAGATAATAATCATAATAAATACCATTGATAGCATCATTAAGGACATTAAAATCTGTGTTACATAGCTGATAAAGCTTGATAATTCCCCAATCTTAAAGGCACCATCAATTACCATGTTACCACCAAACCATAACACGGCGATAATACAACCATACATACAAAGCTGCATGATTGGTGTATTCATAATTACGAGCTTTTCTGCAAAAACCTGTGCTTTTTTTACAGACGCTGCACCTTGATCAAACTTCTCAATCTCTTGTTTCTCTCTTACAAATGCTTTTACGACGCGAATTCCTACTAGATTTTCTTGCACATCAGAGTTCATCTTATCGTACTTTCCTAACATTTTAACAAATCGAGGGTGTGCATTCTTAATGATAATGAACAAAGCACCACCTAATACAGGAATTGCAATTAAGAACACAATGGCTAGCTTTGGATTAATCGAAATTGCCATAATGGTTGCTCCAATTAACATAATTGGTGCTCTTGCTGCCATTCGAATTACCATCATGAAGGCATTCTGCGTAAGAGTTACATCTGTTGTCAGTCTTGTTACTAAGGATGCTGTCGAAAAATGATCGACGTTTGCAAAAGAAAAGTCTTGCACTTTATCAAATAACCTTTGTCTAACGTTCTTTGCAAATCCCATCGCAGCAACTGCACCAAATCTGCCGCCGAGCGCTCCAAAACATAAAGATATCATAGCCATCAGTACCATTAATAGTCCCATCTTCACGGTATAATTAATACCACCATCTCCACGAATCCCTTTATCGATGATTTGTGCCATAACGAAAGGAATCATGATTTCCATGATTACTTCTCCCATCATAATGATCGGTGTTAAAATTGCATACTTTTTATACTCTCCCACACAAGGTAGTATTTTTTTAATCATATGATTCTCCTTTCCATATTACCTAGAAATCGAGTTTTTAATTTAACTCCTATCTTGTATATTTTAACTTTTCGACTATCGTTTCTAACAATCGAAAAAATTCCTCTTTCTCCTCTTTGGTCCAATTACTACTTACAAACAGATCAAGCTCTTCAACGATACGTTGACAGTGCTCAAAAGCTTCATAACCTTTCGCTGTTACTAAGATACGCTTCATTCGCTTATCTGTTTTATTGGTATAACGTTCGATAAAACCTGCTTTTTCAAGGTTTTGCATCACGCTTGTTACCGTTGAGCTTCGAAGAAAAAATACATCTTCAATATCCTTTTGCAGAATATCTTCTCCTTGATGATGTACAAGATAAGATAATACCTTTGCTTGTTTTGTCGTAATTCCATACTCACTTAGCAATACATTATGATAATTATTAATCAGATGAGATACGAAATCTAACTTCAAAGCTGCATTTGGCTTGTGTTTTGGAAATGACATGATTCCCTCCTTTAATTTACCTCGAATTCTAACTAATTAAGAATAACTCTATTTTTATGCTTTGTCAATTGATATATATATGTTTTTTCCAAAAAAGGATTTTTCATGTAATCATCTTTCATACATTTTTTAAAGTTATGCTTACTTCATGATTACACAAAAAATGAACCTCATCTATCTACGAGATTGATTGCACGAAACACGTGCACAAACTTCGAAGATAGATAAGGCTCATACTAAAGTATCCCTCTTAGGATTAATCAAAGTTCACATGAATTACATGTTCCCCTTCATGAATGTCAACATAAGATAAATTAAATTCTTCTTCCATCACATCCACTTTATACTCATAAAAGATATCATCTGTTTTTTTGGACATAAAAATATAACTTCCAGGTTCTTTGTCTTCGATTTGGTCACAGATTTCATTATAGATATCGTAACCATCAACCTCTCCAAGATAACCTGCTTCTCTAATTTTTTGTTCAATCATATCATATAATTCCTGCATATTCCCTCCAGGTTCTTTTGAAGTTACCTTTTCTTAGCAACCTCTCCTTCTTTTTTATAAATGCTTTGTTCTGGTACATAACCCCTTACTGAAGACAATGGGTAGATATTAGAGTTCTTTCCAACAATGGTTCCTGGATTTAATACACTTTGACATCCAACTTCCACATGGTCTCCTAAAATAGCTCCCATCTTCTTTAAGCCAGTTTCAATTCTTTGATCCTCAAATCGAATGGAAACGAGCGTTTTATCTGATTTTACATTGGAGGTAATAGAACCCGCACCCATATGTGATTGAAATCCAAGAATCGAATCTCCAACATAATTATAATGTGGGACCTGTACCTTATTGAATAAAATCACATTCTTTAATTCTGTCGAATTACCAACGACTGCACCTTCTCCGACAATAGCATTCCCACGAATAAATGCACAATGACGAATTTCTGCATTCTTACCAATGATGGCAGGTCCATGAATAGAAGCAGTTGGTGCTATCGTTGCTGATTTAGCAACCCAAACATCCTCCCCGATCTGATCATAATCGTCTTTTGATAATGTATTCCCTAGCTTTGTAATATACTGACTAATCTGTGTTAATACTTCCCATGGATACGTATATTGACGCAATAATTCTGCTGCAATGGTCTCTGTCAAATCAAACAGACGACTTATTTCTAGTTCCTTCATACGATTCCCCTCTTTCTATGAATGGCATACCCTACAATTGCTATATATTCAACAATTACTTTGGTATTCCTATATTTCTTTGGTAGTTATCTAATAAAACTGCTTACTCCGTTCAAACATTGGAATCAATGTATAGGCATTATTAACTTCCTTCACTCCCTGAGTTAAGCGTGCAACAAATCCATTCAGCTTTGTGGTATATTCCTCTTGCGTAATGGTTCCATCTGCAACCATCGTTAATCCCTTCTCCCAGCTAGCAGTCAATTCTGGATTCAATAACGACTTAATCGATGCATTCACCACATCGAAAACGACCTCACCCATTAAGGATGGTGTCATAATCTGTGTCTTTTTATTTAAAGAAAGATAGTTGATCTTCACCAGTTTATTCAGAATCTCAGCTCTTGTTGCACTTGTACCGATTCCACTACCCTTAATTTGAGCACGAAGTTCTTCATCTTCGATCAATTGTCCTGCATTCTCCATCGCAAGAATTAAGGAACCAGAATTGTAGCGCTTTGGCGGTGCAGTCTCTCCTTCCTTAATCTGAAATGCTTGTATTGGTAATTGCATTCCTTTTTTTAGATTTTTTATTGTATCAAAAAAGTCTAGACCATAGTCCTTTTCTTCTTCATTGCTCTCATTCTCAGCTTCTTTCTCTGCTGTATTCTTCGTCTGACTCTGTTGTTTTTCTGCTTGATTACCTTTATACCCAGTCACTTTAAAATAGCCTTCATCCACCAAAACACGGAAACTACTAAAGAACTTTTCCGTTTTTAATTTTGTCGTAATTGCTATTTTTTGATACACTGCTGGTGGATAAAAGATACTTAAGAATCTTTTTACAATCGTTACGTAAATCCTCTTCCCTGTTTCAGAAAGTGAGTTCAATGCCTGAAAGCCTTGACCTGTTGGAATAATTGCATAGTGATCAGTAATTTGCTTATCATTGACATAGCGAGTTTTAGCAATATTCTTATAAGAACCCATCTCCATAATTTCATCCGTAAATGGACGAAATTGGCCTAAGGATCCAATGCCCTTAATATTCTTAGAAATCTCCTTTGCCACTGCTGTTGATAATACTCTGGCATCGGTTCTTGGATAGGTTACAAGCTTCTTTTCATACAATTCCTGAGTGAACTTTAAGGTCTCATCTGGACTAATCTTAAATAACTTTGAGCATTCATTCTGAAGCTCTGCAAGATTAAAAAGTAAAGGCGGATTCTTATTTTCCTTCTTCTTTTCAATACTGACAATTTCAGCGGTCAGTACCGTATCGTCTGAAGGATTTTTAGTATAATTTAACTCCTCTAAGGATTGACAGCTCATATGGTTGTCCGTACAAGCATCAACCATTGCCATTGCATCTTCCTTTTCTTTAAAGCCGTTCTCTTTATACAACTGAGGAGAGAGATAATACTTGGAACCTTCTACTGCACGAAATTCTCCATCAAATTTATGTTCGGATACCTCATCTGTTTGTACCGTCATCATCACTCGATAAAATGGTGTTTTTACAAATTCACGAATCTCACGTTCCCTTCGAACGACCATTCCAAGAACACAGGTCATAACTCGTCCTACAGCAATTGCTGCATGCTTTTCATTATTTAAGAATTTATTAACGCTTGTTCCATACTTTAACGATAGCACGCGGGAAAAATTAATTCCCATCAGGTAATCTTCCTGCGCACGTAGATAGGCAGAAGCGGACAGATTATCATATGCAGATAATGGCTTTGCTTCCTTGATTCCACGTAAAATTTCTTCCTCTGTCTGTGAATCAATCCATACACGGCGTTTTTCTTTTGTTTTCGGCACTTTCGCCATCTGATCGACTAATCGATAGATATATTCTCCTTCTCGTCCAGAGTCAGTACATACATAGATACAATCAACATCTGCACGATTTAGCAGTCCTTTTACTATGTTAAATTGTTTGCTGACTGATGGAATAATTTCATATTTATATTCCTTTGGTAAAAATGGAATCGTATCCAAAGACCATCGCTTTAGTGCTGCATCATAGACTTCTGGATAGCTCATTGTTATCAGATGACCAACACACCAGGTCACAATACTATCATCGGATTCCATATAACCATCTGATTTTCTGAAGTTAGATTTTAGTGCTTTTGCAAATTCTTGCGCTACGGATGGTTTTTCTGAAATAAATAAGCGTTTCCCCATGTCTGTTCCAACTTTCTTATATTTCGTAATGCTAGATTTTATTGTAACATAAACCAAAGGCTTTGAAAAGAGTTGCAAAATGGCATATTGCATCTCTCCATAATTCAAGGTAAAATATAGAAAATGAGTTTTGATGAAAGGAAGGTCGTTATGTCACCGAAAAAACATTATTATGAGAATCTGGCAGATAGCTTGATTGAAAAGTTCAATCAGCGTGGTATTGAAGGTTATTACTGTGATAACAGTGATGAAGCCCTTATGATGGCAAAACGTTTTTTAACTCCTGGATGTAGTGTTACTTGGGGTGGATCTATGACACTTGAGGAAATAGGTCTGATTGATGAACTAAAGAATTCGGATTATGCTGTAATTGACCGTATGAATGCAAAGTCACCAGAGGAAGCACGTGCACTTTATGGCAAGATAGTAACTGCTGATTATTTCTTTATGAGCTCCAACGCAATTACATTGGATGGTCAACTCATCAACATTGATGGTTCAGGAAATCGTGTGGCTTGTCTTATCACTGGCCCAAAGAATGTAGTTGTCATTGCTGGTATGAATAAGATAACGACTGATGTTGAAACTGGAATTGCACGAGTTCATAACATGGCCGCTCCTCCTAATACGGTTCGACTTGGACGTCAAACTCCTTGCTCTGAACTAGGACGATGCGTTAATTGTCTTGTTCCAGATTGTATCTGCAGTTCAATAGTCATTACACGACGTTCTCATATACCAAATCGTATTAAAGTAATTCTTGTCGGTGAGGAACTTGGATATTAATGCAATTCTAATTTTACATTTTCTCCCTAATTTGTTATACTCTCCTTTGATATATTAATTAATGGGAGGTTATATGAAAAAACGACTATTAGCTTTACTCTTACTACTGACACTACTCGTGTCCAACGCATTACCATCGGTAGCTGCTGCTGCCAATAAAGCAGACAAAACTCAAGCTACAACGACCAAACATAACGAACATGGTACTACTCCATTCTCAGAAATTACATACAAGAAGCCAGATTTTGTGGCATTAGATAAAAAACTCAATCAACTTAGTTCCTTGCTAAAGAAGAAGAATCAAGAGAAAAAGATAGATAAACTTGTTGAAGATATTGATGCAGCTCTAACAGAAGCAGTTACAATGCTAAGATACCTCAAACTTATTTATTCAAAAGATGTCACCAAAACTGATATCGTAGCTGAAATGAATGACATCACAACAGAGTATTATTCTTATCTGCTCAAATATTCAAATGTATGTATCCAAATACTTGAGTCTTCCTATGGTGATAATTTTAAAAAGGATATGACAGAGGAAGAGATCGAGGAAATCTATAAAACACAAAAGACACTTACGCCTGAATATATTAAACTGAGTTCAGAAAGTACTAGGCTTTACGCAGAGTACGTAAAAGCACGTAATATGACCATCGATGTTAATGGTACTGCAATGACGTTAGATCAGATTCCTTTAAGTAGCACGTTAACGCAAGAGGAAATCGTTAAGTATTCCCATCAGCTATATTTATCTCAAAATGAGGCTGCAGGAAGTGTTTACCTGAAGTTGATTGAGGTTTATAAACAACAAGCGAAATTGGAAGGCTTTGAGGATGTAATCGATTACTTCTATGACTCTTATGATCGTGATTATTCCAAAGTAGATGTGAAACGATTTTCTACTTATGTGAAAGAAACCATAGTTCCACTTTACTTTGATTTATACAATTCTTTCACTCAGGATGAATTGGTTCTTTTACAATCTACACCAAGTGGACTTAAACAATTGGATCCAGTATTTACAGAATATTTTAAGGCGATCAATCCACAAATGTTAGAAGCTTATCAATATTTATTAAGATATGATTTGTGCGATTCGGATATCTCAGAAACCAAGGAACCAATCACCTATACCACATATCTAAATTCACTCAATCAACCATATATTCACATCAATAGCACAGGAAGCTATACGGATGTTCAAGCCTTTATTCATGAATTCGGTCATTTTTATGCATACTATAGACATGGGGATGATTTATCCATGAACCTAGATATTTTTGAAATACATTCACAGGCAAATGAATTGCTATTCTCTCCATACTTTAGTATATATGGAGATGCATATCAACCAATTATGAAATACCAACTTTTGAATATGCTTGGCACTATCATTTCTGGTTGCCTTCATGATGAATTTCAGCAATACGTTTACTCTCATGATGTAACAAGTGTGAAGGAATTAAATGAAATATTTTTTAATTTGGAAAGTCAATATGGATTAGTAGATCCGAATTCTGGGTTCACGGAGGACATGAGTTGGATTATGGTTCCACATACCTTCCAGATGCCTTTTTACTACATCAGCTATGCGATGTCAGCTGTTCCAGCACTTGATATTTACTGTCAATCGCTCACCGATCGTGAAGGTGCAATTAAGTCCTATAATAAAATAATGTACTATGGAACAGATTATAGCTTTATTAGCACTTTGATTCGAAGCCGTGTAGGTTCACCATTTAGCGAGAGAACCATCAATGAAATAACAAATACCCTTCGTAACATGTTTGGCCTCAAAGTGAATGTGACAAAACAAGCACCTGCTGCGTAGGTATTGCGTACTGGTATAAATTTTCTTAGGTTAAAAATAAGCTTACTGCACTTTTCATGAGTGCAGTAAGCTTATACTTATATATCGTAAGAGGTTACCCTATGATTTGCCTTGTTACCTATCATATAACTAAGCATTCTATTCAGCAATTTACATCTTTTAATACAAAGGATATTTATCTGTTAAAGCCTTTACAATTGCTTTGGCTTGTTCTTTATTCTTTTCAACGTCCTTAACAACAAGAGAAATTGCCTCTGCTACTAAGTCCATATCTTCTTCTTTAAAGCCTCTCGTTGTGATTGCGGCTGTTCCTAGACGAATACCGCTTGTTACAAATGGAGATGCTGGATCGTTTGGAACTGTGTTCTTATTACATGTAATGTTCGCTTCATCTAAGATATGCTCTGCTTCTTTCCCTGTGATGCCCATGTTTTGAAGATCAATCAACATCAAATGGTTATCCGTTCCACCAGATACAATCTCAAATCCTCGATCCATTAAGCCTTTCGCTAACGCTTGTGCATTCGCAATGATCTGAGCTGCATAATCTTTGAAGCTATCATCAAGAGCTTCCTTAAAGCATACTGCCTTTGCAGCTATTACATGCATCAAAGGTCCACCCTGAATCCCTGGGAATACAGCTTTGTTAAGTTTGTGTTCCTCTGCGAACTCTTTGCTAGATAAAATCATACCACCTCTTGGGCCACGAAGTGTCTTATGAGTTGTTGTCGTTGTTACATGAGCATAAGGAATTGGAGATTCATGATATCCACCAGCTACAAGACCAGCAATGTGAGCCATATCTACCATTAGATATGCTCCTACCATATCAGCGATTTCACGGAAACGCTTAAAATCTATCTTTCTTGCATATGCAGAAGCTCCTGCTACGATTAACTTAGGAGAGCACTCTTTCGCTAATCTTTCCACTTCTTCATAATCGATAAAACCTTGGTCATTTACTCCATAAGGTACAATGTTAAAATAACCTCCGGAGAAGTTTACTGGACTTCCATGTGTTAAATGTCCACCATGTGCAAGGTTCATACCCATAACGGTATCCCCGGGTTGTAACAAAGCAAAGAAAACAGCCATATTGGCTTGAGCTCCGGAGTGTGGCTGGACATTGGCATATGTACATCCAAATAATTGCTTTGCACGTTCAATTGCAAGGTTTTCAGCTACATCTACGAATTCACATCCACCGTAATATCTCTTTCCTGGATATCCTTCGGCATACTTATTGGTTAATGGACTCCCCATAGCAGCCATTACTGCCTTACTTACAAAATTCTCAGAGGCAATTAATTCAATGTGGTCATTCTGTCTACCTATCTCAAGTGTAATGCTCTCAGCTAATTCTGGATCAAATGTTTTAACGTCTTCAAATGAATACATATCTCTCATGTCCTTTCTATTGTAGTTAAAACTACTTACCTTATAGTAACGTATTATAACATGAATCAGCGATAATGGAAAGGCTTCCATACCCCTGATTCATGAAATTACCTAATGTTATTAATTAGAATTTGTAATTCTCACCTACGAAAGTAAGTGCACACATTCCCGCTCCCGTATGAGAACCAATGACAGGACCGATGTTCGTAATGATATAATCCTTTACCAGTCCTTTTTCTTCTAAAGAGGCTGCAACTAATTCTGCATAATCACGGCAACCAGCGTGTCCAATGATGACAGTTTGGTCCTTGGTATCAATTCCATCTTCCACCAAACGCTTCACAAGATATTCAATGGCTTTTTTTACTCCACGAATCTTGGCAGCTACTAAGAGTTTACCATTCTGGTCCACACTTAAGATTGGACAGATTTTTAAAGCAGTACCAACCATTGCTTCTAAGGAACTTAATCGGCCACCACGTTTTAAGTGTTGTAAATCCTCTACTAAAAACCAATGACAACATTTTGTTTTAATTTCTTCCACATATGCAACCACCTCATCGAAGGATTTGCCAGCTTTCTTATGCATAGCAGCAAGGTATACAAGTAAACCTTCTCCGATGGATGCACAAAGTGAATCGATGACTACTATTTTACGATCAGGATACTTTTCAAGCATCTGATCTGCCATCATTCTACCAGTATTATATGTTCCACTAAGTCCAGAAGAAAATGCAATATAGATTATATCTTTCCCACTTGCCAAAATTGGTCCGAAGAAATTCTCATATGTGACTGGATTAATCTGACTTGTCACTGAATTCTCTCCAGCTTTTAGCCTTTTATAGAACTCGTCACAGCTGATTTCCCTTTCATCAGGATAGTGTGTGTATCCTGTATCTCCAAGATGGAAATCCATCGGAATCACACGAACATCTATTTCCTCAATGATCTGTTGAGGTAAATCAAGTGTGACATCACTTACTAAACAAAAATTGTTCATATACATCTCCTTCATGTCTCATCTCACATATTCAAAAACCCTAATACATATCATACCCAATAAAATGTTTTTTGTAAAGGAATTCATAATGGTAGAAGTATGAAAAGAGTGTGAAGTAATTCTTATGAACAAATATGGAGCGATTGCTATTACAAATTGGTATATCCCATCAGATGAAGGTCAACTTCTCTGGCCGCTTCTCTACCTTCACGAATTGCCCAAACAACCAAGGATTGACCTCGATGCATATCTCCCGCAGTAAATACATTCTTAACATTCGTTGCATATTTTTCGTTGTCCGTCTTTACATTGGTACGCTCATTTAACTCAACACCAAAGGAAGTAGCTACATAATTCTCTGCTCCTAAAAATCCGGCTGCAATGAAGACAAGATCCGCAGGTACTTCATATTCTGATCCATTCACTTCTGACATCATCATACGTCCAGTACTCTCATTAAGTTTGGTTTCTAGTTTTACTAGCTTCACTTTTGCAAGCTTACCATCCTTATCTTTGATGAATTCTTTCACAGTTGTTTGGTATACTCTTGGATCCTTCCCAAACACAGCGATTGCTTCCTCCTGGCCATAATCGGTCTTAACAACCTTTGGCCATTCTGGCCACGGATTACTCGCTTCACGTGCCTTTGGAAGTCTAGGCATCATCTCGATTTGAAGGACAGACTTGCAGCCTTGCCGGATGCTCGTTCCTACGCAGTCATTGCCGGTATCTCCACCACCAATCACAATTACATTCTTATCCTTTGCAGTTATGCAGGCTTGATCAGAAAACTCTGAATCTAGCAAGCTCTTTGTCACTGACTTTAGATAATCTACTGCAAAATAAATTCCTTGTGCATCTCTACCTGCAACCTTTAAATCTCTTGGATTGGAAGCTCCACACGCAAGAATGACTGCATCAAATTGTGATAGAATTGCTTGTGCCTTCTTTGTTCTCCCGACATCTATATTGGTCTCAAAGACTACCCCCTCTTCGGTCATCAGTTGAAGCCGTCGCTCAATGAATCGTTTCTCAAGCTTCATGTTTGGAATTCCATACATCATCAATCCACCAATTCGGTCACTTCGTTCAAAGACTGTAACAAGATGCCCACGCTTATTTAACTGATCGGCTGCTGTTAATCCAGCAGGCCCAGAACCAATAATTGCAACCCTTTTCCCAGTACGAACCTTTGGAGGTTCCGCCTTCATCATGTCATTTTTAAAGGCATACTCGATAATCGCATATTCATTTTCTTTGATGGTTACCGCATCCCCAACGAGATTACAGGTGCATGCTGGCTCACAAGGAGCAGGACAAACTCTCGCAGTAAATTCAGGAAAGTTATTCGTTTTCATCAATCGATCTAATGCTTGTTGCATATTACCTCGATACAATGCATCATTCCATTCTGGAATTAAATTATTTAATGGACATCCTGAAGTCATTCCACCAATGTTCATACCAGATTGACAAAATGGGACGCCACACTCCATGCAGCGTGCTCCTTGAAGGCGTCTTTCTTCCATACTTAAGTGAGCATGAAATTCATTGAAGTTATGGATTCTTTCCATTGGTTTCACTGACTCACTATCTTTTCTCTCATATTCCATGAATCCAGTTGGTTTACCCATGTTATCTTCCTCCTACTTCTTTGTATTCGCAAAAAATGCTTCAATCTGTGCTTGCTCGCTGGAAAGTCCCTTTTCTTCCATTTGAACGATAGTCTGCAACATTCTGCGATAGTCATGTGGGATAATCTTTTTAAACTTTGGTAGATACTCTTTGAAATTGTCTAGAATCTGTTTTCCCTTTTCTGAATTTGTATATTTCACGTGATCTGTAATCATTTCCTTCAGCTCAAGAACATCATACTTTTCAGTTACAGCTTCTGCAACTACCATGGACTTGTTTAATTTCTTATATAGATTTCGATCTTCGTCTAGTACGTAGGCTATCCCTCCACTCATACCAGCAGCAAAGTTTTTACCAGTTCTTCCAAGAATGACAGCCCTTCCACCAGTCATATATTCACAACCGTGGTCACCAACCCCCTCAACAACTGCAGTTGCTCCAGAATTACGAACACAGAAACGTTCTCCTGCAACACCGTTTAAATATACCTTTCCGCTTGTTGCACCGTAAAGAGCAACATTACCTACAATGATATTATCCTCAGCCTTAAAATTACTTCCCTTTGGTGGATAAACCACTAACTTACCGCCAGAAAGCCCTTTACCAAAATAGTCATTACTATCACCTTCTAATTCTAAGGTAAGTCCCTTTGGAATAAAGGCACCAAAGCTCTGTCCTCCA
>JAEZKD010000197.1 GCA_023415655.1 Bacillota bacterium
GGATTAAAAATGTACATCCTTAAAACATTAAAATGTACATCCTTAAAATATTATAATGTATATCCTTAAAACATTAAAAATGTACATTTTTAACTTTACATTATTTGAAGTTAAGAGGAATAAATATATCGGTAAAATAGAACTGCAAGATTAGCGACAAAATATAGCTACAAACATTAGCGGCAAACTATAACTGCAAAATATAACTGCAAAATAACTGCAAAATATAACTGCAAAATATAGTTGTAAAATATAACTGCAAAATATAGCTGCAAAATATAGCTACAAAATATATCGGTAAAATATATCAGCAAAAAATATCGGTAAAGTAAAACGGTAGTATACAATAGTATTAAGTGAAGCTAAAAAGTATTTAGTGTTTAGTAAAACACAGCATACGCACATCGTATGTAAAATGCATATTCAAAATAAGATGAGAAGGAGAGATAAGCATGAGTAAGGTAGCACTTGTAAAAGCTAGCATCGCTGGGTTGATGAGTAAGCCGATGAGGCTTAGTACCTTAGAAGATGAAGTGATTTATGGAATGAAGGTTGAGATTCTTGAGCGTCAAGCTGAGGGCTGGTATCGTGTGAGAACTCATTATCGTTATGAGGGGTTGGTTTCTGAGGATGATTTATTATTCGAGGATACTAGGGTTGTAGAATGGGAGCAAAAGACGCATGCTGTTGTGTTACATAGCTATGCGGATGTGTTAACTGAGAATCGAGTTCAGGGAGCTTGTATCATTTCGCTACCAAGAGGTGCTCAGGTTGCTTTATTATCAGAGCCAGATGAAAAGGGATGGGTTAAGGTTGGCCTTGTGGATGGTCAAGAAGGATATATGAAAGAATCCTTTTTGGGAGAATTAGCACCTTCGATGTATGTAGACGAATTCGTCTCTTATCAGACAGAATTAGACCAAGAAGAGAGAATTAGTCGGTTTGTAAATGAGCAATTAGGACTTAGCGAAGAGGAATTGAGAAAAAGATTGGTTGCAAGTGCACTCACCTACCTTGGTGTTCAGTATCGTTGGGGTGGGAAGACGAGTCTTGGAATCGATTGCTCTGGACTATGTTCTATGGCTTATATGTTAAATGGAATTATTATATATCGTGATGCTAAAATCATAGAAGGATTTCCAATGCATGCGATTGACATAAGTGAGATGAAACCAGGAGACCTGATTTTCTTTCCGGGTCATGTAGCTATGTATATTGGAAATTATCGTTACGTCCATTCTACTGGCAAAAATAAAAGCGATGGTGTTGTAATTAATAGCCTTAATCCTGAGCATAAGGAGTATCGTGAAGATTTACGAAAAGATATTACTGCAATTGGTAGTATATTTTATTAAAAAACAGAAGGAAGAATAATATGAAGGTTGTAGATATGCACTGTGATACAGTGTTAGAATTATGGAGAGAAAAACAGGAGGGAAAGGAAGGCTCCCTTGTTAAGAATAACTATCATATGGATTTGGAGAAGATGAAGCAGGGAGACTATCTTCTTCAGAATTTTGCACTATTTATCAATCTAGGGCATCCATCGGATCCTTATTTGCATTGTATGGAGTTATTAGATACCATTTGCTCTGAGATTGAGAAGAATTCAGAGGTCATTGGTCTGGTAAAATCCTATTCAGAGATTGAAACGAATATAAAAGCAGGACGAATGTCTGGCATGCTAACGATTGAAGAGGGGGGTGCAATCAAGGGTAGCCTTGTAAACCTGCGGAATTTTTATCGTCTTGGTGTGCGAATGATGACCTTAACTTGGAACTATCAGAATGAGATTGGCTATCCAAACTGTTTGACACCAGAAGGACAAAAGGTAACCTATGGTCAGCCAAATATAATGAATGGTCTTACCCCGTTTGGACTTGAGGTTGTTTCTGAGATGAATCGCCTTGGTATGATCATTGATGTTTCTCATTTATCTGATGCAGGCTTTTATGATGTAGTAAAGCATTCAAGTAAGCCGTTTGTAGCAAGCCATTCGAATGCCCGTGCAATCTGTCCTCATGTTCGCAATATGAGTGATGATATGATTCGTACCTTAGCAAATCATGGTGGAGTGATGGGCTTAAATTATGAAGGTGAATTCCTTCGTCAGGTAACAAATGAACAACCACTTTATAGTAAGCTAGATGCGATGGTAGCACATGTGAAGCATATCGTAAATGTTGGTGGTTATGAATGTCTTGGCTTAGGTTCTGACTTTGATGGCATCAATACCCCAGACGATGTAAGGGATGCGTCATGTCTTCCTCTACTTTCTCAGGCGCTAGAGGATGCAGGGCTAAAACACAGTGAAATCGAAGCAATCTTCTATAAGAATTGTCTTCGTGTATATCAAGAAGTACTTTAAAGTATTCTCAAACGGTTTTCATTGGTATCAGTTGCAAGTTATTTTTTGAGGGCCTAAGAACTAGTGAGCAAGTGATATGAATGATACTGATTTTCCTTACGGACCATGCAATTGAAAAATCGTATCGTTTGAATGTATCTATGAGAGGAGCAAATAGGATGAATGAAATTACATTATTAGATCGTATCAAAGCAGAGTTATTAAGTTATGATGGATTTATGGGAATCTACATCAATGATTTTCAAGGCAATAAAATCGAGATTGGAATTGATGAGTCCTTTGAAACTGCAAGTACCATCAAATCCTATATCTTGGGTTGTTTTTACGATGAAGTAGTTAAGGGAAATAAGCGCTTAGACGATATGTTGACCTACACTCAGGATAATTTCGTGGATGGTAGTGGAATCTTGCGAAATCTTGATCTTGGAGTTACTATGTCTGCAAAAAACATAGCAACCTTAATGATTATTGTTAGTGATAATATAGCAACCAATATGATGATTGACTATCTTGGCATTGATACCATCAATCAGTTTATTCAGGAGCAGGGCTTTGCAAGTACAAAGTTATATAACAAGCTAGATTTTGAAACCTACCGCGAGCTTGGTACAACAACACCACGAGATTATGGTTTTTTGTTTGAAAAGGTTGTTCAGGGCACCTATGTGAATGAATGGGCATCTAAAGAGATGCTAGAGATATTTAAAAAGCAGCATTACAATTCGATGCTTACCAAGAGATTCCCTCAAGCATTGATTGATGAAGATACGTATGAGGAAGAATTAATTTATGTAGCAAGTAAAAGTGGTAGTATGGATGCTTGTAGAAATGATGGTGGAATTGTTTCTACCCCATACGGTAAATATGTCATAGTAATGCTAAATAAGAATTTTCATGATCCAGTTTATTATGCTAGTCATCCAGCTACGGAGTTTGGTAGTAAGATTAGTCGATTGATTTTTGATACCTTCCTTACGTTAAAAGGGCGTCTCCAATAAATGACAAAATTCTATTGTGTAGATTTCACAACAAATTAAGAAATTTTCCCTATTTCGTGTCTGAAATAGGGAAAATTCATAAACTTATTGTATAATTCAGAATTTTATTATATCATCTAAGAGTAATCATAGGTGAATTATTTCTATTTACAATTAATTATGCTAGTTAATCTATTGACACAGAGCAAATATCGATGCGTTGATGCATTGATAATTACTGCACGATGATTTTACATTACGTGCATCAATTAGGCCCGTATTATGGGAGCATTCACTATAAGAATATTTATAGTAATTTCGCATGAAAAGAACATGGAAATGTTCTGTATCAGGAGGGAGATTGTAAAATGAAATCTGAAAAGACTACACAAAAAGAATTAACAAAGAAGTCTACTTCAAAAAAGGTAAAAGAAGCAGACGTAAAGGCAACTGAGGTGAAAACTACTGAGGTAAAAGCAACGAAGGAAAAAGAAGCAAAAGTTAAGGGCACAGAGGTGAACGTAGAAGAAACCGTAAGTGTAAAAGAAAAAAAAGAAGTTGCAGAGCCTAAAAAAGTCATGAAAAACGAAGAAAAGAAAGAAGCAAAAGCTACCAAAAAGACAAAAACAGTAAAAGCTGAGGATAACAAAGCGGTTAAGAAAGCTGCAAAAGAGGATTCTAAGAAGGAAACAAAAAAATCGATTTCAACAAAGGTTGTATTCCAAATTGCAGGTAATGAAATTGAGCCAAACGTGTTATTAGAACAAGCAAAGGCAGATTTTCTTTCACTAGGTGGCAAAGAAAAAGACATAAAAGAAATCGAACTTTACATAAAACCAGAAGATAATGCAGCTTACTATGTTGTGAATGGAAATCCAACTGGTAAAGTTACAATTTTTGCTTAATTACAAAGAAGGTATCGTATAATTAGAAAGTTCCTCATGCTAAGGTTCACCTAGTTAGGTGAATCATAGTATGAGGAAAGAAAATTATGCGATATCTTTTTTTTGTGGCTCTTAGTCAAGTGTTGAGCATGATTCCATGAATCAATCATGGTCTATGATAGAAGTGAGAGTTATTGTTGGACTCGATAGCTTCGTTTTAAATTGCTTTACTTTACAATCTTTTTCATCTGTCATATAATTGAGCTAAGGCTGGTTATAATCTACATAAGTAACCACAGGAGGTTTGTTACCATAGTAGAGGAAGTATGTTCCTTTAGAAAGGCTAGGATACAATGAATCAATGTACAATCGATATTATTATTCCGCTCTATCGACCGGATAAGAAATTTGAAAAATTGTTAGAAAAATTAGTAATGCAAACAGTAACTCCTAATAAAATCATTCTTCTTAATACTGAATGTTTTCCAGATTATTCGACGGTAGAAATCAAAGAACGAGTGGAGCAATTATTCCATAAAACAAAAGTTCTTGGTTCAAAGGAAGTTGAGGTTAAAATCGTAACAATTGATAAAGAAGAATTTGATCATGGTGGAACTAGAGCTTATGGAAGTACTCTATCAGATGCTGATTTTATGTTATATATGACTCA
>JAEZKD010000309.1 GCA_023415655.1 Bacillota bacterium
TTTTTTAGCACATTGTTCCGTAATCTTGATTACTGGACAGGCATCTGCGTCAACATAAATCGTCATATACCCTTCTTCTCCTTTCTCTTAAAATTACTGATTATACCATCTCTTTTGAAATGGTATGATCTCTCTATCCATACATGCAAATAACGTACACGAAAATACACCAAATCGGAGCTTAGTTAAGCCCTGATTTGTATGTATTCACAGTGTACGTTTTCAGTCAATGCTCTGAATCGGTTGAGTCCATTGATATAAGTCTATTACTCATTTAATTTAGTAATTAATTTCTGTACTGCTTTCTTTGTTGCAGAATTGTAGAAATAATCATATCGATAAAATAGGAAGCCATCGACTGAGCCGTTTTCATGACAATAATCAATCATATCTACCAAAATATTAGTATTCTTCTTAAAGGCAGGCTCTTCATTCGATCCAGCTTTATAAACCGGAATACCAATGTATAAGTCTACACTATTGGTTTTTAATAAAGAACTCCAGTAATCCACCGTTTCATCAAATGGATATGCACTGTGGTCAAAGGACCAATAAATCTGAGGACAGATATAATCGATGTATCCAGAACGAGACATCCATGTCTTAATATCACAATAATACTGGTCATCACTAAGTAGTTTGTTATAGAAACCACCTGGACTGATGCCAAAGGTAACCTTCGAATCAATTTTCTTAATATCACTATAGATATTTTTGATTAGCCAGTTGACATTGCGTCTTCTCCAGTTTGCAATGGATAATACACTACTTCCTTTTGCTTTACTTTCTCCTACATAAGCTTCGTATTCTAAATGATCAAATACACTTTCGTATTTACTTCCAAGGTTAGGATAAAAATAATCATCAAAGTGTATTCCATCAACATCATAATTCTTTACGATTTCTTTAATCCCGTTACGAATGAGCGTACGTACTTCTTTGGAAGCAGGATTAAAATAAAGATTTCCACCATAATTTATGACATTGCGATCATTTGTGGTAATACTATCTGTTAACCATTGACGAGCAATGTTGTCAGCCGCTAAAGTTGTCACGTCTGTATTACCAGTAGTAATACGATATGGATTTAACCAAGCATGAAATTGAAGTCCACGAGTATGAGCTGCGTCTACCATAATCTTTAATGGATCAAAGCCTGGATTCTTCCCTTGCGTACCCGAGATATACTTTGACCAAGGGAAATACTTTGATTCGTACATCGCATCACCAAAAGGACGAACATGAACTACAACTGCATTCATTCCCATCGAAACTACGTTATCGAACATTGTATCAATCTGCTTTTTAAATTCAACTTCTGTATAACCAGTAGATTTAAACTCAAGATAAGAGATCCAAACAGCTTTAAAATCAATGGAAACCTTTAATTTCGTAGTTGTAATATTTCCTTTGTTATCAGTAACTTTAAAACTCAACCAACGGCTTTCGGTTACCTTTAGTGTAGGATTCTTTGTAATATCAACTCCAAGCTCATCCCATACCTCATTATCGGTTGAGCTAACACTACCTTTTAGATAAACAATGCTTTTGATCCCATATTCACTGATTGCATTCACAGTAACCGTTGCTACTGAGTTCTTGACACTATAGGTGGCATTTACAATTGGAGCACTACCTTCAACCACGTACTCATCTGCATAAGCGGTGGAAACAGATCCACCAATCATGCAAATCATTAATATTAGAGCTATCAAAGCTTTAAACTTACTTATTTTCATGCCTTCTCCCCCTTAACGATTCGTTGGATAATCATCAAAGATATCTACTACGGTCTCGTAAATTGTCTTTGCTGCATTCTTTTGGAAGCTCGTCGTTATTAGATTTGCTTTATCCCCTGGATTCGTTAAGAAAGCAAGTTCAATTAATACTGCTGGTACTGTATTATCACGAACTACAACGAAGCCCTTATCAATAATTCCTAAATTCTTCGTACCCAGGTTAGAGGATAACGAATTGACAAGTCTGGAAGCTAAAATCTTACTCGTTAAGCCACTTTTTGTTTTTGCTTTGTTTGTACTGCTGTAGTATACACTCGTACCTCTTGCTGCTGTATTGGATGCTGCATTGCAGTGAAGACTGATAAATAAGTCTGCCTCTACTTCCGATGCAAAATTTGCACGATCCTTTAATGCAATTAAAGTATCATCTACTCTAGTGTAATACACTTTAATTCCTGAGTTTGCAAAATAATCTTTTGCATAAACATTTAACACATTAAAGTTAATTACCTTTTCTCTTGTGCTACCATTAACAGCACCTGGATCCTTCCCACCGTGGCCTGCATCTAAGATTACGATTTTATCATAGATTTTACTTGGTGCATCTACTGTTAACGTCAATATTCCATCTTCAATTGTGTATTGATACCCTTGAATCTTATTGGTGGTTACAGTAATTACTGTCTTTTGGTTGGCATAAGAAACCTTTACATTCGCTACATTACTATAAGAGTTAATAATTGGATTCGTAGTATAAAAAGCACGATGATCTCCTGGAAGCGTAAGTATAATTTGTTTATTGTAATATCGGTCTTCATCCTTGATATCTTTCGCTTCTATCCCCTCTGGAAGATAAATTTGAATTGGAGTATCATTGATGACTGGAATTTTTTCTTCCTTATCAATAAACAACGTAAGTGTCGTTCCATCTTCATGCAAGCCATATGTTGATTCACTGGTTGGTTTTTCAATGATTAATATCGAAGAATTAATCGAAGGCGATTCAAACATGACATTATCAATCGAATCTTCATCTAAAAGATCAGCTGTATATATCTTTTCACCAACACCATTTCTCGTGTTATCAAACTGAAGATAAAGGTTGTTTGCGTCTTCTGTTATTTTTGGATGTAAATTAGAAAGTGCATCAAAGGATACATATTGATATCCTTCTTGACTAATTCCAGCGAACACCTTCGTAATATAATTTGGGAAGAATTCTACAGATAGTGAAAGACTGTCTGCACTTGGAGTTAAGGAAAAATTAGCACTTTCATCTCTTAACGTAACAATAACATTCGTTTCTAAGTTCTCATAATCATATTCCACGGAGACACGTTCAATAATTTCATAATTACTAGTAAAGCTTTGAGCTGTTGCAAACGTGTTCTTTAATGCAATGATCACCTGATTTCCTTCATGAGTTGCAGAAACGGAATCTAATTTCCCACTAAACTGCAAGTTTAAGGTTTCGGTAGAATTATTATAAACTTCAGTAAGAGTCATTAGATTACTATTGGAACCTTCATTTAAGACTAGGTTCTTATTCGAATTTAAAGCTGCTTTTGCTTTCTCTACTTCCGTTACTAGAGATTCTTCTAAGGTCCAATTAAAGTACTCAATCTCCTCAAACATTCCACTAGAGCTTCCAGAAGAAATTATGAGATTTGGTCTTACCCCTACTAAAGAGGAAGTGGAAATCTCTGAGGTTTTCGTATTGGTATTCCATGCATAATCATAACCAAGAGCTTTTGATACAAACATGGCTGGTACCATAACCGTTTCAACACCGGTTTCCAGATTCTTTACTAGCTGTGGTGCAGTACCACAATCAGCACGTTGACCATTAATCTCCACAATACTACTACCAAGCTCCATCTTCAAGGTGATATCTCCTTGAGTAAAGATTAACTTGCCGGAACCTGGATAATAGCGATACTTTACACCTAAGTTATTACTAAATACTCGATATGCCTGTATCATTGCAGTATTACCAAAGATAAGAGTTGGCATATTCTTAACATTAATGTCTTTACCATCAAAGCTTACTTTACCATGTACGCCAGAATAAGTCGTTGCCTTATTATCATAGGAAAGCTTTAAGCTCTTATTAATCGTAACCGTAGAAGTTGAACTATTCCATTCATAATAATAGCCAAACGTTTCTGCAATAAAGCGTGTTGGCACTAAAATAGCAACCTTTTTGGAGTCATTATATTTCGCTGAAATCGGTGCTGCACTCATTGTCACTTTCTTACCATTCACAAGTGCTGTCTTACTTCCTAACGTTAAGACGACCGTCGTTCCTCCTTGCTTAAAGGTTACTGTCTTATTTGCTTTGTCATATTTAGTTTTAATTCCTAATTTCTTATTGAAAATCGTAATATACGGTGCTAAAGCAACGTTATTACTAGTCAAGATACCAGGTGTTCCTGTCAAATCAATCGTTGATCCATTGTATTTATATGTTATTTTCGTATCGGAAACAGACAATGTACTTTTTGTCGTATAGTTGTATAATCGTTGTGCAGCATAGACATCCATACTTGGATTACTGCTAATTAGCAAGCTCGAAATCAGTAATACACAAATACGCTTGCAATTTTTACTTCTTTTTCTCATGTAAATCTCCTACCTTCGACTTTTTACCTTTTGTTTACATCACTAGGATAAATTACAAACGTGTTATAAATGTGTCATAATTCGTTATTTTCTTTGTCACAATTCTGGTTTTTCATGGAAAAGAAGTACACTCTCGGTTGTTCTTGAGTAGGGAGATATGGTATAATAAGGAATCATTCATAAGAAAAGATAGAAAGGGTATTATCGTGAAATTACAACAATTATACAGCTTAACAAGAAAAGCAATCGATGACTATCAGATGATTCAAGAAGGTGATAAAATTGCGATTGGTATCTCTGGAGGAAAAGACAGCTTAACCCTGCTTTATGCACTCGCTGGATTACGCCGCTTTTATCCAAAGAAATTTGAATTAGAAGCCATCACCGTAAGTCTCGGCTTTGATGGCTTTGATACAACTAAAGTTGAAGCTTTATGCAAAGAACTGGACGTGAATTATACCGTTATTACCACAGACATCGCAAATATCATCTTTCATGCACGAAAGGAAAGCAATCCTTGCTCTTTGTGTGCAAAGATGAGAAAAGGTGCTTTCAATGAGAAGGCAAAGGAACTTGGATGTAACAAGTCCGCATATGCGCATCACAAAGACGATGTGATTGAAACATCCTTGATGTCCCTCTTATTTGAAGGACGTTATTACACCTTTTCCCCTGTTACATACTTGGATCGAATGAATATCACCTTGATTCGTCCCTTAATCTATGTCGATGAAGCTGATGTAATTGGCTTTAAGAATACAATGAACCTACCGATTCTTAAAAACCCATGTCCAATCGATGGCTATACTAAGAGAGAATATGCAAAAAGCCTTGTGAAGCGTCTCAACTACGAGCATCCAGGTGCCCGTGTTCGACTCTTCCATGCTGTGACTGAAGGATTGTTACCAGATTGGAAAAAAGCATGATAAAGTGCTAATGCATTCACTACCAATGCAATGCATCTAATTCTTGCTGCAATGTGTTTAAGTCCTTACGAATCTCTATCTTTTGTGGACAGACAGTTTCACATTGCCCACAGCCAATACACTGTTTTGCCTTTTCCGAATCATCCATTGCATTGGTCCAAGCCCAGATTGTTTCTCCTTTGTTCTCATAGATACCATAATCATTCCAGATTGCAAAGTTTTTTGGAATATTCACCCCTGCTGGACATGGCATACAATAATTACAGCCAGTACAACCATTATTAATTCGCTCTCTCATACGTTTTGTAACCGTCAATACTGCATTTTCTTCGGTAACGTTTAATGGTTGAAAGGTATCAAATGTGGCAAGATTATCAGTAACTTGTTCGATCGTCGTCATCCCGCTTAAGATTACTTTTACATTCGAATGACTTCCAACCCAACGAAGTGCCCAAGAAGCGTTCGATTTCTCTGGATTCACTTCAGTGAAGCAATGAGATATCTCTTCTGAAAGATTAGCTAAGGACCCACCTCTAATTGGCTCCATAACAATCAATGGAATTCCAAGACGCTCCGCCAACGCATATCCTTTATCCCCTGCTTGTTCCTCGGTATCCATATAATTGTATTGAATCTGGCAAAAATCCCATTTCTTTGCTGTAATAATCTGTTCAAAAACTTCATAATCATCATGGAAAGAAAAACCAAGGTGCTTGATTTTCCCTTGTTCTTTTAGCGATGCAAAATAATCATAAACCCCATATGACTCCATTGTAATCCAACGATCTTTGTTCAGTGCGTGAATCAAATAAAAATCAACATAATCCTTCTGAAGACGATTTAACTGAAGCTCAAACATTGCTTTAGCATCCTCAAGTGAATGGATTTCCCATACTGGTAACTTGGTAGCTAGTAAATAACTCTCCCTTGGATATTTTGATAGGTATTTTCCGATAAATGGTTCACTTTGTTTGTTATGGTATGGATATGCCGTATCGTAATATGTAACTCCTGCATTATATGCAAGATCAAGCATCTTCTCGGCTTCAACCTCATTAATCGTTCCATCTTCATTGCATGGAAACCTCATGCATCCAAAGCCTAATAATGAACTTTTGACTGAATCAATGATCCTGTATTCCATAGAATACCTCCTACTCCTTGTTATAAGGTGATTATTGAATAAGATATGATTTCTTTCTATCAGTTTACCACATTTTATCAATAAATAATAGTATTGATTACTTTCTTCGCAGATGAGCTACCAATCTTTTATTCAATTTTTATAGAAATTACAATAAAAAAAAGACAGTTTTCCGACATGTCTTGGTCGTATAAATTGAGTGCTACAAACTTTAGTAAGTTTCCTCTGTAAATGCTTTGTTCAAACAAGATAAATTTCATGATGATTCATGTTATTGCTATTGGTTCATTTGTGATTTCTTTTGATCACTTTCCATTAACATCATAACGGAACGAAAATAACCATTCTCATAGGTCGGATCAAAGATATCCTCAATATAATTAATAGAAATATAATCCTTGATTGTAGCGCTGACTTCACTCATAAATGTTACATCATCTATGTATTCTGTTGATATCTTTTCCTTAAGTGCCTGAAAAGATTCGTTCCATGCTACCATATCTATATTCTCAAATAGTTCTTTTTCTACCTTCGGATATTCCGTAGAAAAATACTCTAGTTCATACAACCAAAAATCGCGATATGGATTCAACCCTTCCTCTTTAGCTGTTGATTTATCAACCTCAATCCGAAGTTTTTCGACTGTTTTCTCATTCTGATCGTTCGATAATTTGCTGTCAATATCCTTATTCACATACATTGTAATCTCCGTTGTGATTAACAATAAAACCACAAGAAAAATTAGTTTCCCATACTTCTTAAACATTCCATAGTCTCCTCTTTGTTCTCTTTCGTCTATTCGTCCATACGTTGAACTCATCTGACTTTATCTGCTATTATACCTTATGCTTACTTAGATTCCTATAAATTTTTTATAAATTCTAGAAAAATTGTAAGTACTTACTGTTGAAGAGGTCTTGATTAAGAGGTTTGTATAAAGAGGTTTGTATAAAGAAATCTCTATTAAGATGTTTCTTGTAAGAGGTTTCTATTGTACAGAACTTACCGTTACCGGTATAACACTACAGTTGCTTGTAATAAGGAATAATCAAATAACACCCTGCTGTAATCTTATCATCGTATAAGGAATTGCATTGTTTTACAAGTGAAATATATTCCTGAATGCTTTCTTTGCTTTCACAATAATAATCCTCTGCAATTGACCATAAACTATCTCCCCACTGAATCTCTATTGTTTTATAACTTCTTACCATCTCTTCTGGATTCGCATAAGCTATCTTAGAAGGTAAAAAAGTAATGATATAAATTGCTACTGCCATCAAAAGTAAAAGTCCAATGATCTTAAAATTCTTATGTAATTGAATCAGATGCTTTATTCTTCTTACTGCTAACTTTCCGCTCATAATAATCCTCCGTTTCTTATACAGAACATTAGTTTCCGAACATATGTTTTCTTAATTATATCGAACTAATGTTCGTCTGTCAATAGAAAATACGAAAATTTGTTCTAAAAAACGAACATTAGTTTTGCATTTTATATACTCTTATGTTATAATAAGACTAATTTAGAACGGAGGTAACGATCTATGGGCTATGGCAAGATAAGTGCAAAGCAAAATGAGATATTAGAATATTTAAAAGCTCAGATTATTAGCAGAGGATATCCTCCTGCAGTTAGGGAAATCTGTGAAGCGGTACATCTAAAATCGACATCTTCTGTTCATTCACATTTAGAAACCTTGGAAAAGAACGGTTACATACGAAGAGATCCTTCCAAACCAAGAGCCATTGAGATTGTAGATGACGAATTCAATCTCACTAGAAGAGATTTAGTGAATGTTCCAATCGTTGGTACCGTAACCGCTGGTCAACCAATATTAGCAGTTGAGAATATCGAAGGATACTTTCCACTTCCTACCGAATATATGCCAAACGAGCAAACATTTATGTTGAAGGTAAAAGGACAAAGTATGGTGAATGCCGGTATCTTTGATGGTGATCAGATTCTAGTGGAGAAGCAATCCACCGCACATAATGGTGATTTTGTAGTCGCTTTAATAGATGACTCAGTAACTGTGAAAACCTTTTATAAAGAGAATGGACATTATCGTCTCCAACCTGAGAACGACTTCATGGATCCTATCATTGTCGATGAGGTACAGATTCTTGGTAAAGTCATCGGTTTATTCCGATTATTCCGCTAATACAGAGCTCTCATTTTATGCCCTAATTTTTAGGGCATTTTTTATTATGGCAAGTGAGACAGCTTGGTGGCTCATCTTGTTTTAACCAAAGAAGTTGATAAGTCTATCTCCTTTGGTTTCTTTCCTTAATTTTAGCATTCTTTACTTTACTACTACAAAAAAACCCTGTGCAATTACATCATTCGTAATCACACAGGGGTTTTCTTATGTACACCTCGCGGTAATGATAGATTACTCTACCACCGCTCGGATTCTTTGTTATCATAGTATTAGATTGTATTTAAATCCACTACTTTACCATCTCTCCAGATTCTTTCAAGATCATAGAAAAGACGATCCTCTTTATTAAAGATGTGAACAACAACATCGCCGTAATCCATTAGTATCCAACCAGAATTACGAACACCTTCGATACGCTTTGGTTCATAGCCTGCACGTCCTAATTCTTCCGTAACAGCACCAACCATAGCTTCTACCTGAGAAGGGTTTGTACCATTTGCAATGATAAAATAATCTGCAATGACAGAAATTGTACCAATTTCAATCACTTTGATATCTTCTGCTTTTTTATCATCCAATGCTTTATAAGCCAAACGAACCATTTCTTTTGCCTGATTCATAGTTTGCTCCTTTCTCGTTTCAGCTTCATAGCTTTAACAACTTTTTATAGTAATCATAAGTGGTGATTGACGCAGGATCAATGGAAGCATTCTTACTTTTCAAATAGCTAAGTGTATTCTCAAGTTCATAGTACACTGCTAAATCAAGATTCTTAAATGCAGTGTTACGAATTACATCAAGAGAAGGTTGTGTTGGTTGTATTCTTCTTGGTTCAATGTAATCTGCAACAAAAATTGCTTTTTCCAGAAAGGTCATCTTTGGTCTTCCAGTGGTGTGAAAACGAATCGCGTTCAATACATCTTCATCCACTACCCCGTAGGTTTCTTTTGCATAATAAGCACCTAACTTCCCATGAAGCAAATATACGCTCTCACGCTCTATTGGAGTAATCTCAATTTGATACTTTTCACATTCTGAAATTGTCAACTCATCACCGATATATTTTGCATTATCATGTAACAGACCTGCTAGCATTGCCTTTTCTACATCTTCCCCATAACGCATGGCTAAGCAGGTAGCAATATATGCAACACCTTGCGTATGCAAAAAGCGTTTTCTCGGCAATCGCTTTTCCATTTGGATCTGAATTTCTTCTATTTGTGCATTCATTTTACTACACTTCTTTCTTAAAGATTGCTTTGTCTGTATCATCGCGATACAATCCATTTGCATCAATGTAGTCAAGGACTGACTTTGGTATATAATATCGGACCGATTTACCCTCTCTGATTAATTTTCGAATCATATTCGAAGAAATATCAACCTGAGGAACCCTCAAAAGACGAATGTCTGCATTGTATTTCTTCTTGAATTCTTCCATTTTATCAAGGATTGCTTCATCCGTTTTATCTTCTCTTTGTGCTGCAAGAATATGCGCCTTAGCAAAAACAATCTCTGGACGGTTCCAAGATTCCATCTGAAACAGAGAGTCTCCACCAAGGATAAAATAATATTCTATCTCTGGATTTGCTTTGGTCAGTTGAAGGAGGGTATCAGAAGTATACGTATTCCCCTCTCGTTCAAATTCCATCGTATCAATCGTAAAATGAGGATTGTCTTTAATTGCAAGTTCAATCATATCCTGTCGATATTGCTCTTTTATGACTTCCTGTAGTTGTTTGTGTACAGGGCATCTCGAGGGTAAAAACATAACTTCATCTAAGTCAAACTGCTCATACGCCTTCTCTGCAAGAATCAAATGAGCAATGTGAATTGGATTGAAGGTTCCACCCATAATTCCGACTTTCTTCATAAACGACACCAGCCTTTATTAAAGCACTATTTTCTTATTATCTTTTGATTCACGATAAAGCACAATTTTCTTACCAATCACCTGAACTAACTCAGAGTGCGTACGTTCTGCTAACACTTGAGCAATTTCCTTTGGATCATCAAGACAGTTCTTTAGAACAGCAACTTTGATTAATTCTCTTGCTTCTAAAGCTTCGTCGATGCCTTTGGTTAACTCTGGTGAAATACTAGATTTTCCTACATTAAAGATCGGATCCATTTTCATGGCAAGACCTTTTAAATATGCTCTTTGCTTGCTAGTCATCCACTTTTCCTCCCTTACTTGTAGTAATCGAACTCAAGACCATACATACGAACCGAGTCGCCTTCTTGAATTCCCAATGCTTCTAATTCATCTAAGATTCCATTGTCCTTTAAGAACTTCTGGAAGAACTCAAAGCCTTTTTCTGTATCAATATTCGTATAACCAAGCATACGTTCAATTCTTGGTCCTTCAACCACATAAATCTGTTCTGCTTCGTCATAAGTTACCGTATATGGCTCTTCTGCAACATTAATCTCTTCTGGGAAGTACTCACGTTCAAATACAATTGGATTCGTATCAATCTTCTTTAATTCCTCGTTGACATAATACAGAAGTTCCTTTAATCCCTTACCACTAACTGCAGAGATTGGGAATACCTTAACACCATGTGGTTCAAACTCATCCTTGATTTTCTGAATGATCTCTTCGCCTTCTTCACCATAGAGCGCATCGATTTTATTCGCTGCAATGATCTGTGGTTTTTTTGCAATCTCTTCATTATAGGAAGATAATTCATGATTGATTGTACGAATATCTTCAATTGGATCACGACCTTCTGTGGAAGCTGCATCTACCAAATGAATGATTACTTTAGTACGTTCAATATGCTTTAAGAATTCATGACCAAGACCAATGCCTTCGCTTGCACCCTCAATTAATCCTGGGATATCTGCAATGACAAAGCCTTCCCCACCATCTAAATCTACAACACCAAGGTTTGGATTGAGAGTGGTAAAATGATAATTTGCAATCTTAGGCTTTGCATTCGTTACTCTTGATAACAAGGTAGATTTTCCAACGTTCGGGAATCCTACCAAACCAACATCTGCAATTACCTTTAATTCTAAGGTCACATTCAATTCCATCGCCTTTTGTCCTGGCTGCGCATACTTTGGTACCTGCATGGTAGCGGTAGCATAATGCTGGTTACCTTTACCACCACGTCCACCGCGAAGTAATACCTCACGACGGTTGCCATGGGACATATCTGTTATTACTTTGCCTGTCTCGGTTTCCTTAATAATCGTTCCTTCTGGTACTTTTATAATTAGGTCCTGACCATCACGTCCGGTACAATTGTTCTTGCTTCCATTTTCACCGTCTTGAGCAACGTATTTACGCTTAAGACGAAAATCAGCCAATGTATTTAGGCCTTCATCTACTTCAAAGATGATATTGCCGCCTTTACCGCCGTCACCACCATTGGGACCGCCAGCTGCGACAAAGAGTTCTCGACGGAAGCTGACATGACCGTCACCACCCTTGCCGGAACGAATATATATTTTAGCACTATCCGCAAACATGCTATCACCTGCACTTTCTGAAAAAAATGGCTGTTTCAAAATGATACTTTCGCGTAAAAAGACTCATTTTGAAACAGCCCCTAAGTAATTCGTTACTACTATTTTGCTTCTACTGGGTAAACACTAGCTTGTTTCTTGTCTCTACCCTTTCTTTCGAACTTAAGAACACCGTCTACTAAAGCAAATAATGTATCATCACCACCACGTCCTACGTTAACGCCTGGATGAATCTTAGTACCACGCTGTCTATAAAGAATGTTACCAGCTAAAACAAACTGACCGTCAGCTCTCTTAGCACCAAGTCTCTTAGACTCAGAATCTCTACCGTTCTTAGTAGAACCAACACCCTTTTTATGAGCGAAAAATTGAAGGTTCATCTTTAACATGACCTACACCTCCTTATATGATAGGATGAAGAAATAATAAATTATCTCTTGCTGTTAATCTGAATATATTGTTGCCCGTACCCCTCTTCAATACCTTGAAGACCTAAGATCAAGGAACCAAGTAATAACTCGCTTCTCTCGCTTAAAGTACTGACAATTCTGAAATCAATCAACCCACTTTCTTCATCCGTCTGATAATCAAACGTATCTGAAGTAAAATGTTCAATTGAGTTCATGGTCGTAATCACGAGCGCCGATACTGCAGCACATACGATATCGGATCCACTTTTGGCATATCCCGCATGTCCTAAGCATCGAAAACCAATTATTTGACCATTCTTATTCTTATGAATTGATACTTTAATCATATCAACCTCTCACCAACTAATTAAGCGTTGATCTTTTCAATCTTAACCTTGGTATAAGTCTGTCTGTGACCATTCTTTTTGTGGTATCCGGACTTTCTCTTATATCTGTAAACAATAACTTTCTTGCCTTTACCTTCTTCTACAACTGTCGCTGTAACAGAAGCTCCTGCAACTGTAGGATTTCCTACTTTAAGCTCGCCGTTGTTTACAACAAGTACCTGGTCAAAAGATACGTTTGCACCAGCTTCTACACCAAGCTTTTCTACTTTAATGATATCGCCTTCAGCTACTTTGTACTGTTTACCACCTGTTGCTATAATCGCGTACATATGGCACCTCCCATTATCATTACTCGCCAACTATGGTGTCTGTCATTCATAGGAATGGACAGAACTTGAACCTCGTTGTGCGGCACACTAGTGAATATTAACATAAATCAATACTCTTGTCAATGCAAAACTTACAAAATCTTTATTATTTGGTGTCAAACTTTGAAATCTTGCATGAGATGAATTGAATTGTTACAAATGCTCATGTTACATGTATCTAATCGAATCCTAAAACAATGTATAGTACGAGCGACACAGTTCAATCATATTATTTCCTAGGATGGACTTTGTATTCCATCATTCAGCAAATTTTTTGTATGAAAATTTATTAAATCTTTTATTAATGAAATACAGCAAATCCCAATTAAACTTCACTTCTCATCTGATCTGATTCTAATCGATCCCTTACATGCTTAGATTCAAGTATCTCATGTGCTGCAGTATGGTCAATAATTGACTTCACTAACTGATCAAGTTCAGAATTCTCCGTATAGTCAGCTGGAGCAAAGTATCGAATTCGATTGTCCGCAATCATGCGATATACTTTTTCTTTCTCTATCGTTTCTGGATCATAGACACCGATGGAATGACCTCCATATCCATTCACTAGCTTCATGCAAGGAATGTCCGTATCACTATCACCAATGTATACCATATTACGAAAAGGAACTCGTTTGTCTTCTGGTGGGAAATAATCATTCACACCCTCATCATTGATATCCAATACACCCTTTTCAATTCGAAACAGAAACTGTGTTTTATTCGTGTAGTTTACGGCTTGTGCTGGCCATTTTGCTTCCCCCTTAGAATTAAAGTAAAAGGAACTTGCATAGATCTTTTCGAAAGCACCTTTTTTCGCCATTTCACTTCCTTCAATCATCTCTTTTAATCCAGAGGATATGATATAGTGCTCAACAATTACATTACGTGCTTTTCCATAGGCTTTGATTCGTTCAAACCAAGTTTTAACACCAGGAAAAAACGAAACCTTGCTACCATACTCTTCTAGCACCTGACGATTTAGGACAAAATGCCCTTCCGATTCTTCCACCATCTTATACATATATGCTAGGTTTGTATCCATATCGTTCCTTCGTGCAAATTCATTGGATTCTTCCCAAAACTTATCAATATCATATCCAACGGATTGAATATAGCCTTGAGCTTGCATATTATCTGGTGTTAATGTTTTATCAAAATCATAGCAGATTGCTAAAACAGGAAAATCTTCCTTATATTTTCTTATAAATTCTTTGTGCATGCTTCGTCTCCTCCTTTTCTATGTAATTAATTGTTTATCCTTTGTTCTTATGTCTCCCTAGCTGTCTGCGCTCGTGGTTTCTGTTAGTTCTTTCGTTTCTTCACTCTTCATCTCTTCCAAAACATCTTGTGTATCTAGCTTTGTCTTAATACCAAACCAGAAATAGAACATGTGAAACACCCAAACTACTACTAGAATTACTCTACCTACGGGTAGCTTACTCAGCATAATAAATCCCACAGACATAGTCAAAGTCACAATCAGCATAAGTCTAAGTTTAGCTCTCTTTGTCATACCACGACCTTGCAGATATCCCTCTAGATTCTCCTTATACAACTTGGTACCTAGAAACCAAGTATGTAATCGGTCTGAACTTTTACCAAAACAAATGGTTGCCAGAAGCAAAAAGGAAAAACTTGGTAGTAAAGGTACGACTGCTCCGATTGCTCCTAATGCCAAACCAATGCATCCAACCACTATATATACAATTTTTCTTATGTTCATTTCATATCCTCCATCGTCATTGAACAACTTTTCCCTATTAAAAGATTGGAAATGCGATATTTTATCACTTATTTATCCGAGTTAGTCTTAACTAATTCAATTCTAAGATGGGAATCGCTTTGTGTCAATCAAAGGATTGGTTCTTTAATGATACTTTATATCAATAAAGTTCTTTTGATACGAATTAGAGTGTATTTTCAATATATTGATATGACTATTACATAAGATCGTCCTCTTTACCTCTTGTGATAGTAGATATGGCGAGGTGTCTTACTTTCGCCTCGCCATACACAGTATTATACATAAATAATCTTCTTATCTTACCTGTTTATCTTACTTATTTATTTTACTTTTGCATCCTGTTCCTTGATAAAGGCATCAACACTCTGCTTTACTTCATTTACAATACTAATACATCGATTTGCATCTTCTCTATCCACTACAATATAGTCAACCCCTGGGTATCTTGCATCAAAATAAAACGAAGATAAAAAAAGTAAATCATCTCTTTTTAATACAAACTCAGGATAACTCTCTCGTATCGTAGTGTAGATAGATTGTAGCTTATGCGATCTTAGTACTTCCTTTTGATCATATTCAAGACAATAAACATCTACAATATGCTTTAATAATTTTTCAACAATCTGTTGTGCTTGAATTGCTAACGGATTATTATATTCATCATTTATGATAATAAGGTAATTTGTAAAATAACGATAATCATTGCAGGCAACCTCATAATAGCTAATTCCTTTATTCATACTCTAACTCCCCCTCTTTCCATACAACAATACTGTCTCTTCTAAGTTCCATGCTAAAGGTATCTTGTCCCGTCTGAAAAGACTCCATTGTATAAAAGACACAATCCGTTGAAACTCCATCATACTCCATATCTAGTTGCTCTGAAAGCTCAGCTCTGAGTACACGTTGCTTCAATGATTGTTTTGTAAGAATTAATAAATCCAAATCACTCGAAGCTCTCAACTTCCCAGTTGCCCCACTTCCAAAAATCCGAACTTCTATAATGCCAGGAATCTTTGATGCTTCAATTACGTATAAATCATGACGAAGCTTATTCTCAAAACGCGAAGGTAAATTTAACCTTATAATATTATCTTCGATTATTTTACTACTCATATTCCTTCTCCAAGCTTCCTATTCCATATTATAATTGATTCACTCCTAGATGAATCCTTTACAGCCATTTTATCATATCGCTTATTATTTGTTAACTGATTTTTTTATGATCGTGTACTATCTCTTGCTAGTCCTAATTCATGATTGTAATAATATGGTGTTTCATGAATAATACTTTTTATAGATTGATAAACGTCTTATTTTATATTATTTTACTCACCTTCAATTTCACTTTTAGTTTATCCTTTTGGAAGAATCATTTGCATTTTCAACCCCTTCTCATCCATATGAATATTCTTTGGAATCACCTCTGTTTTCCCTTGCAAGTCTAGATTTGCAGTTACCGTTAAGCAAATTGCATCGACAATATCATCTGCATTGCACTTTAAGACCTTTGCCTGTTCTGTGATATATTGTAAGGTAAGCTCTGGTAAAAAGCGTGACAAAATACGAACTCTCTCTGTCAACCCTTCCACTTGAGCTTTCTTGGTCATAACAACGAAGCCATTGAGTCTTGCAAAACAGACTTCTGGATGACTTTCCTTAATCACATTTTTATACCTTACATTCTTATGAATGAATTCATCGATTTCTCGCATCTTTGGTAGAATAGCCATTGTCTGTTTTGACAATCCTTTTCCTAAGGTTAGCTTATTTACCTTAATCTGTGCTTCCTGCGAATCTTCATATACTGCTTGTCTTGATGGGACAGGGAATATTGTAGAGGTTCTTGGCGCTATGATTCTTCTAGCACTTGCCTCGGGACGATTATCGTATTGTGTTACATTACTAGGAAGTCCAATTACCATATCTATTAGCATATTATCAAAGCTTTCGTAGTTGGTTATTACTTCTGTGATGTTTTTGTGTTTTTCTATGCGAAGTTCACCTTTCTCTAATATGGCTGTAATCCATCCACCTTTACATCCATCAATACCAAGACACAATGTATCTGGTTTAATGTATTGCACTTTTTCTTCTTTTTCCACTAATCGAAACAGTAAAGCAACATTTACAATATGAGCTATATTTTGATCTCCTGCAAATCTTTTAGAATCAGTAAAGTTCTCATCCAAACTCAACCATTCCAACGGATTTAGCTCTTCCTTCAAGGCTATCTCCTCATGAAGCATTCCAACATATAGTTCTAAGACAAACTCTTGTTGATAATATGTGATATCCATAAGTCGAAAGAGACGAATCTTAGTCCTATTGATTCCTGTCTCCTCGAATAATTCTCTATAAGCAGCGCTTTCGCTATCCTCTCCACTTTCAAGTTTTCCACCAACAAAGTTATATAATCCCTTGTAAGGTTCTTTTGTACGTTTACAAAAGAGAATTTTATCTTTGGTTTTATTAAAAACCACTATGCAATTGAAGTGTTTCATATCCATTCATCATCACATCCTTTTTGTATTGTAATTCCAATGACATTTCTTCTCATGCCATGGGTTACCCCTAACAAGTATACGTATTCCACCTTTAATTCCATCTCTATTTATATCATCTTAACCTAAATAAAATCAACTCTTCCTTAGTATACACTACACTCCGATAGCAAAAGGCATAACCAGTCCTAGCTATGCCTTACTTTAAAAAGTTATGATGAAACTTATTTGTAATCTCCAATCACCCCAAAGTTGTAAATTTTATGATACATTGGATAGTTGGAGATAAATTTAATCACGATTGGTGTCTGATCAAGATGTGGGTGTCGGTCAAACAAAAATCGATCCGCTTGTCGTAATGCTTGTAGTGCAACTGGCATTTCTTCATAGAAGATTTTATTTCTCAGAAAAGAATTTCCCTGCACCACTTGATCATCTACAAGAACGTAACCGCTTAAA
>JAEZKD010000317.1 GCA_023415655.1 Bacillota bacterium
AAGCAAATGCCCTTTGTATCCTAATTTAACGTGGAATGATATGAATGCAAATGACTTAAATCGAATGATTTCACTATTTGAGTTATCTGAAAGTTTGTTATAGTTGACATAGTATCTTTCTAGAAAAAGGCATCATTATAGATAAATACAACAATTAATTTGGTGGGTGATTCTTAATGAAAACATATTCAACTAGTCAAATCGCAAAGCTTGTAGGTGTGCATCCAAATACGGTGAGGATGTATGAAGAATGGAAGTTGATACAAGTTCCAAAACGAAGGGCGAATGGATATCGTGTTTTTACAGAGATCCATATAGATCAATTTCATTTGGTAAGGAAGGCGTTCCAAATAGAAGTATTGCAGGCAGGACTTCGCAATAAAATAATAGAGTCGATAAAATATGCTGCAAACTATCAATTTGATGATGCGATTGATTGTGCAAAGGAGTATCTAAAGATTGCGAAACGAGAGATGGATCACGCAAGGAAAGTAACTGAACTTGTTCAGGAGTTACTAAATAGTGATATTCCTAATGATAATCGACTATTAAAGCGAGCAGAAGTTGCAAAAGAATTAGGATTAACGATTGACACGATTCGTAATTGGGAGATGAATGGATTAATAAAAGTGAAGCGAAAAGAAAATAGATATCGTGTCTATGATTCCAGAGATATCAAGAAGCTTACCATCATTCGTTCTTTACGATGTGCCAATTATTCATTATCGGCAATCCTTAGAATGCTCAATAAATTAGAACATAAGCAAGATATTGATGCACTCGAAGTTTTAAATACACCAGAGGAAACAGAAGACATTATACAAGCCTGTGATCGACTCACTAATTCGTTAACAACGGCGAGTGAAAACGCGAACGAAGTATTAGAATTATTAATTGAGATGAAAAATAAATATTCAAACCCTCCATTATAACACCAGACTTTTGTTTGGTGTTATTGTTTTTTATGAGATAGGAAATCAAAAAGGAGGAAACAAAATGGAGCATGTGATTCGTGTGAAGAACCTTACCAAAAAGTATGGAGATTGTATCGCAGTCAATGATTTAAGCTTTTGTGTGAAGCAAGGAACCGTGTTTGGACTTTTGGGAGCGAATGGTGCAGGGAAAAGCAGTACACTGGAATGTATTTTAGGTACAAAAAAATATGAAGCAGGAGAGATTTCTGTACTTTCTATGGACCCAATTAAAGATAGAAAGGTAGTGTTTGAACAGGTGGGGGTACAATTTCAAGAAGCTAAATATCAAGAATTGATTCAAGTGGAAGAATTGTGTGAGATGACAGCTGCGCTTTACAAACAACCAAAAGATTATGTTCATTTACTACAGGTTTTCGGTATAGCAGATAAAAAGAAAACATACGTCAAAGAGTTATCTGGTGGAGAAAGACAACGACTTTTTATTGTTCTTGCACTCATACCCAATCCATCGTTGGTTTTTCTTGATGAATTAACGACTGGACTGGATGCAAGAGCAAGAAGAGAGGTGTGGAACATCCTTGCTACCTTAAAAAAACAGGGAATGTCCATCCTTTTAACTTCTCACTTTATGGATGAGGTGGAAGCTTTGTGCGATGAAATTTTGATTCTGAAAAAAGGAAAAACTGTGTTTCATGGAACTGTACCATTAGCAAAGCAGGAAAGTGGTCAGGATAATTTTGAAGATGCTTATTTATGGTTTACTGATGAGGGGGAGATCGTATATGAAAGCATTTAGAGTTATGTTAAAAAATGAGTTTAAAATGTCACTGCGTGGAATGGATATGATTATCTTTGCGGTGATCATGCCTGTGATTGTACTAATCATTATGGGTATCGTATTTGGACAAAAACCAGCATTTGAAGGTGCAGACTATACGTTTTTAGATCAATCGTTTGGAGCACTTGCTAGTATTGCGATCTGTGCGGGTGGGGTGATGGGATTACCATTAGTTATATCAGATTATCGTTCAAAGCATATTTTAAAGAGATATCATGTGACACCTGTGAAGCCTAGCTTAATCCTACTTGTAGAAGTTGCAATTTATGTTATCTATGCGACAATTTCACTGATTAGCTTATTTCTGATTGCTACCTTATTCTTTGGATTTTCGATGCGTGGAAGTATATTCTTATTCTTGCTTGGTTGGATTTTAGTTATGGTGTCTATGTTTAGTATCGGAATGATGGTAGGTGGTATCGCAAAGAATGCAAAAGTAGCTGGCATTATTGCAAGTGCACTCTATTTCCCAATGTTAGTCTTCTCTGGAGCCACATTACCCTATGAAGTCATGCCAGAAATTATGCAAAAGGTAGTCAATGTATTGCCATTGACACAAGGAATAAAGATATTAAAGAATGCAACGCTTGGACTACCAATGGAGAACGTAGGGATTTCGATTATACTTATGTTAGTAATAGCAGCTGTTTGTTCTATCATTGGGATAACGAAGTTTAAGTGGGAATAGTAAGCATATAAGTGATATTCGCTAATCCTCTATGGATTAGCGATTTTTAGCTTAATATTTACTTCTTCGTTGATATGATTATAGTTGATAAAATTGCTACATTGTGATAATCTATCTAAGAATTGAATAATTGAATTAGGTGTCAGACATTAAATTTTAATGGTTCTGATGAAAAGGGAAACAGGTGAGAATCCTGTACGAACTCGTCACCGTAATAAGGGAGCAAAACCGATGTATCACTGGGAAACTGGGAAGATGGTGGATGCAATGATCTTTAAGCCGGGAGACCTGCCTAATTTGAGTACAAAGCGAATGCTTAAACCACGAGTAACTGGTTGTACATGTGAATCTATTTGAATATTCTTTCTTAGAATATAGTCAGTAGGTTTAGTTTGTATGTAAGAGTTATCTTTGTGATAGCTCTTTTTTTTGATGGGAGGAACTTATGGAGAATTCTTATCGTTATTTTAATAATTCCATGTGTAAATATTATCCATGTCATGATGGGATAGAGGATATCAATTGCTTATTTTGTTTTTGTCCTCTTTATCATATGGAACAATGTCCTGGTGAATACAAGTATATCGAAGTAAAAGAAAAGAAAATCAAGGAATGCACGAACTGCACCTTCCCTCACAAAGCAGAGAATTACGATGTAATTATGAAATTACTATCTGCTAGAAATTAATATCGTATATCATTTATTTTATGATATAGAGTAATGTTTGGGGAAACAGGTGGAATTCCTGTACGAGCCCGTCGCCGTGATACGATAGTGATCATATTCGTTCTTACCCAAAGCCACATTTGGGGACAAGTCATTGGAATCTTCTGAGAAGGCGAACGAATATATGCGTTAAGTCGAAACATCCAAACATTACACCACCTTTGCAAACACTGCGAGTGCCAGTAAAAAGGAAATAATAATTTAAGGAGAGAAAACATGCAAACGAAATTCAAAAACAAAAAAGTAACTTCATTGCTCCTTTGTATGATGCTTATTGTGGCTATGGCATTTAGTACAGTAGGATGTAGTAACGACAAACAAGATGGAAGTACTCAGTCTTCTACGGATGTCAAAACCAATGCCGAAACAGAAACTCAGGTTACTGTCTTGGGTGAAGGTAACACCAAAATACTATTTACAGTAGTAGACAAAGATGGAAATGAAACCAATTTTGAAATCCATACAGATAAAGAAATGGTTGGAGATGCATTGTTAGAGGCTGGATTAATTGAAGGTGAGACTGGTGAATATGGACTTTATGTAAAAACAGTCAATGGAATCACAGCAGATTTTGACACGGATGGAACTTACTGGGCATTCTATGTAAATGATGAATATGCAACTAGTGGCGTAGATACGACACCTATAAAAGAAGGAGAAATCTACTCTTTTAAGGTTAGTAAGTAATGAAAGTAACAACGAGAGAAGTTGCGATATTTGGGACCTTAGGAGCTTTGATGTATGCTTCTAAGGTCATAATGGAAGCGGTACCTAATGTTCATTTGCTAGGTGTGTTTACTATCGCATTAACAGTTGTATATAGAAAAAAAGCCTTATACCCCATTTATACTTATGTATTTTTAAATGGATTATTCTGCGGATTTTCTACATGGTGGATTCCGTATCTATATTTATGGACTTTATTGTGGGGGGGGACAATGTTACTTCCACAAAGGATACCGAAAAAGATTCAGCCACTAATTTATATGATCTTAAATGCTTGTCACGGATTTCTATTTGGAATATTATATTCCCCTGCGCAGGCAATCATGTTTGGATTAAGCTTAAAAGGGATGATAGCATGGATTATTGCTGGACTTCCATGGGACTTTATTCATGGAGTTAGTAATTTTTTCTGTGGTATGCTTATTATTCCGATTGTATCATTACTAAGAAGACTAGAAAATGGTACACAAGATAGATAAATTTAATGAAATATAATAAAAGGAAAAGAACACGCTAATTCTTTATGGGTTAGCGTGTATTCTATTCATGACCTATTGCTTGAATAATTCATCTTGTTGCTCACGTTAAGTGTTCCAAGGTATAATCAATGATACGATAAGAAATAGGAATGATTGACTTCCATAAATAGGCAATATATAATAATTACAGAAGCATAATGCAGGTATTCTTGTGAATGGAGGAGACGTAAATGAAAGAAGCATTACTTATCATTGACGTACAGAATGATTATTTTCCTGGTGGAAGGTGTGAGCTTTACAATACATATGAGGCGGAAAAACGAATCATATCACTGATAAAAGAAAGTCGGATACTAGAACGTCCAATTATTTACATTCAGCATATTAATTCGGCAGATCGTACATTTTTTCTTGAGGGCACTTATGGATGCGAAATTTCAGAACGTATCAAACCACAGTCTGAAGATAAAGTGATTGTAAAACACTATCCAAATAGTTTTCTAAATACAGAGTTGGATTCCTATTTGAAGGAAAAGGAGATCAAGAAACTAATTGTGTGTGGAATGATGACGCATATGTGTGTGGATACAACAGTTCGTGCTGCAATGGATTATGGATATAAAGTTGACCTAGTTGCTAATGCATGTGCAACTAAGGATTTGATCCTAGCTGGTGAAGTGATACCTGCGCAAACGGTGCAAAAGACCTTCCTTGCTTCTTTAAATGGAGTTTTTGCCAACATTGTATAACATCGTGAAAGGTGCTTTGCAAAAAATGCATAAGAGGAGGTTATTATGAGTAAATTATGGAGTATATTTTCAATTATCGTTGGAACAATCGGTTTTATATATAGTATCATTTTATTTGGGGCTGCTGAATTCATGGGTGGGATAGCGTGCCTTATATCAACCTTCTTTTCGTCTGCTATCCTTTAAGTATCGGTGAATATTTTTATCGAAACGACAGAATGCAAGAGATGTTACTATTAATATATCAAGAATTAAAGAATGAGAAGCAAAAGATTACTAGTTTTCATGAAGAAGGGAACAAAGAAGGTCATAACAAAAGAGATCTTAACAAAGGAGATCATAACAAAGAAAAGGATGATAGGGATATTATAACAGAAAGTCATAAGGATGTAAGTTTAGTTAAACCAATTATAGATGGTCTAACAATCACGTGTCCTAGATGTAATACAATTCAGCGTATAGGAAGAAGCGTATGTTGGGAATGTGGAACTAAATTTGAGTCGGATGATACTGAATATGATACAGAATCTTAAGAAAGAGTGATAAGCAAAGAAGAAAATTGTCTGCAATTGGAGGTTTGCTGTAACCAAAAAAGAAAGGGCAGTCACAAATTTTATGAGGTTCAGGGAATGACGAATCATCATTATAAATTTTGCTTGGAACTTTAAAGGTTTTGTAAAGCTGCAATAGAGAGAAAACAAAGAGTTAACGGAATGAATCGTATAAATATTATGGTAAGTATAATTTGTGAAGCATGTGTGAAAACACATGCTTCTTTCTTGACAGATCCAGTAAATTAAGTTAAAGTTAGATATGACTAACCATAAACTAAGGACGGATAACATAAGGTATGGATAAAAAAGAGTATACATTTACAGATGGAATCAAAGAAGCGAAGTTAACTGTTTATCAAGTATTCCCGGGGGTTCAGGTTGTCTATAACTCTGTTCATATGGATCATTTTGATATGGGAGATAGTACAAAAGGGAACTTGATTGAGATTCATCATTGCCAGGAAGGGCGTATTGAGCAGGAGTTTGAGAGAAATTTCTTTTATTTAATGCCAGGTGATCTTTCGATTGCAATTAGGGATAAGGCAGTAAATACCTATCACTTCCCACTTCATCATTATCATGGGATTACAATTGCGATTGATGCGAATCGAGCAGCAAAATCTTTTTCAGAGTTCTTAAATGATGTAAATGTGAGTCCATTAGAGGTTGCTAAACGTTTATGTCAAAATAAAAACTATTGTATTCTACGAAGTGAACAATACATCAATCATATTTTTGCGGAGCTTTATTCGATACCAGAAGAAATTAAAATAGGGTATTTGAAATTGAAGATCATGGAATTATTATTGATTTTAAGTGAAGTAGACCCACTGCAAAGTGAAGTTTCTGAACCTGTATTGCCAGAAGCGCAGGTCATCTTAGCAAAGCAAGTAGTTGCGTATCTTTCGTATAATATGAGCCAGCGGATTACGATTGCAAGTCTAGCAAAGCAGTTTAATGTGTCTGATACTTATTTGAAACAATCGTTTAAAAAGGTGTATGGTGTTCCGATTTGTTCTTATATTCGTGCACAAAAGATGGAGTTAGCAGCACAGCTACTTATCCTAACGGATACCCCAATTATGGAGATAGCAAGTAGTTTTGGGTATAACAATGGAAGTAAGTTTACAGCTGCCTTTCGGGAAATTATAGGGGATATTCCAAGTGAATATCGGAAAAAGAATCAAAAGAATCAGTCCAAGATGGCATAAATGCCTAAATGGATTGATTCTTTTCCTATTTGGAGTAGAAATTAGGCTAAAAATCAGTTATGTTATACTGGTTAGTTGTTTCTAACTAACGAAAGGAGCGAATCTACCCATGATAAAAAAGATATGTCATAAAAGCTGGTTCAGTACTCTGGTATTGGCCTTGCTGCTTTTCCTTCTTTCCTGTGTATCACTGTTTGTTGGGGTGATCAATATTACTCCAGGAGAAGTATTCAGTGGGAATACACAACAGATGCAGTTGTTTCTAATTTCAAGACTACCGAGGTTACTAGCCGTTCTGTGTACAGGAATGGGAATGAGCGTCGCTGGCTTGATTATGCAACAGCTTTGCATGAACAAATTTGTTTCACCTTCCACAGGAGCAACTCTTTCCTCCGCAAAATTTGGAATCCTCATAGCACTTTTATTTATGCCAAATTCAACTCTCTGGAGTAGGGCATTGTTTTCCTTTGTATTTGCTATTTTAGGAACTTGGATTTTTGTATGGTTCATTCAGCGAATTCAATTTAAGGATACGGTTATGGTTCCACTTGTCGGGATTATGTTCGGTAACATTATTGGTGGTGTCACAAGTTTTCTTGCCTATCAATACGAGATGACCCAAGCACTTTCTTCTTGGGAGGTCGGACACTTTTCCTTGATTATTAGAGGACGTTATGAATTGGTTTATATGGTAGTTCCATTACTGATTCTTGCATTTGTCTTTGCGAATCACTTTAATATTGTTGGAATGGGAAGAGATTTTTCAAAGAATCTGGGTGTCCATTACAATCTTGTATTATATTCAGGATTAACAATTGCCGCCGTGATTACAGCCAGCATTGTTGTTATTGTTGGTTCTATTTCTTTTGTAGGATTGATTGTACCTAACATTATAGGAATGATTAAAGGTGACAAAATCCGAGGAACTCTGATCGACACCGCATTGTTTGGAGCTCTGTTTGTATTGGTGTGTGACATCATTGGACGCGTTGTGATTGCACCGTATGAAGTTGCGATTGAGTTGATTATTGGAGTTACTGGAAGCCTTTTATTTATTTGCATTTTATTCTATCGCTTGCGTCATGGAAGAAAAGCAATTCGTCTTGGTGTGAAAGAGAAGGGTGGTGAAACAACATGAGAGCAAAGGCCCACAAAGCGAATGTTCAAAAGATAATCCTTCTAGCTGTGCTTGTATTACTCGCTGTACTCGCTTATATGATGATTGGCGTTAATTTTTCCAATCCAAAGTTTTTTCGTTTCTCGATGAAGATCAGAACACCCAAATTGGTCGTTATGTTAATCGCAGCAGTTGCAATCAGTGGGGCTTCGATTGTATTTCAGTCAATTATCAATAATACGATTGTAACTCCGAGTATGTTAGGGATGAACTCACTTTATACGCTAATTCATACCGTGGTATTTTTCGTATTTGGTTCTGGTAGCATGTTAGCGCTGAATCAGAATCTTTCCTTTGCTGTAGACCTTGTACTGATGGCAATTGTAGCAACCTTTGTCTATGGTTTTCTGTTCAAAAAGACGAATTATAACGTTTTGTATGTTTTATTAATCGGTACAGTACTCTCCTCGTTTTTTGGAAGTATTCAATCAACAATGATACGAGTGATGGACCCAAATGAGTATGACACGCTTCTCGTAAATTTAGTTGCAAGTTTTGATAACATCAATTCTGAAATTATTATTTTTTCAATCTGCTTACTTGTAATACTTGTTGTAGTATTGCGAAAAGATTTAGCGTTACTAGATGTAATTACGCTTGGCAAAGACCAGGCAACCAATCTTGGTGTGGATTATAATCGATGCATTAAAAGACTCTTGATTGGTGTAACAATTTGTATTGCTATAGCAACAGCGATGATTGGTCCTATCTCATTTCTTGGACTTATCGTAGCAAACCTTGGACGTCAACTTCTGAAAACCTATCGTCATACACATTTGATCTTAGGGTCTTCACTCATCGGGATGCTAGTACTTGTAGCAGGGCAGACGGTTGTTGAACATGTATTTTCTTATGCAATACCTGTTAGCGTATTTATTACGATTGGAGGAGGTATTTACTTTTTATATCTTTTGCTTACTAAAAAGAGAGGGTAATGAAATATGAAGATAAAGAATCTTATTAAGAAATATGACGGGAAAGCAGTAGTTGATTCTGTAAGTTTTGAAATTCCAAAAGGAAAAGTCATCTCGCTAATTGGTCCTAATGGAGCTGGAAAGTCGACCGTAATGGGTATGATTTCACGTTTGATTGCCAAGGATGCAGGTATGATTGATTTTGAAAGTAAAGACTTAGCAAAATGGAAGAGTAGAGAGCTCTCAAAGCGCTTAGCAATTTTAACACAGCATAACAATGTGCAGATGAAATTGACGGTTAGGGAGCTTGTATCGTTCGGACGTTTTCCATACTCAGGAAGTCATCTTAATGCAGACGATATCAAACAGATTGACAAGGCAATTGCTTATATGGAATTAGAAGCATTTGAAGATCGATTTATCGACGAACTTTCTGGTGGACAAAGACAAAGAGCTTATATCGCTATGGTCATTGCACAAGATACGGAATATGTGCTTTTGGATGAACCTACCAACAATTTAGATATTTATCATGCGACCAATATGATGAAAACGGTTCGCCGTCTTTGTGATGAACTAGGAAAAACAGTTATTCTTGTATTACATGAGATTAATTATGCGGCATTTTATTCGGATTATATTTGTGCGTTTCTGAATGGGAAAATCGCAAAATTCGGGACAGTGGATGAGGTTATGACCAAAGAAACACTATCTGAAATCTATAAGGTTGATTTTGAGATTATGCGAATTGGTGGTAAGCCACTTACTATTTACTATTAGGTTAGGATACTATCACAGTAATGCTGTGATAGTACATAAATAACATATAAAAGGAGATTTTATTATGAAAAAAATTATGACCTTAATGCTTGCTGGAATTATGGTAGTTATCCTTGCAGCTTGTGGAACGAAAGCTGATCAAGAGGACACAAAGTCAGCGGATACAGTAGCCCCAACAGAGACAACAGCTTCTAATAATACAGAAGCCCAAAGTAATACAGAAGCTCCAGTGGAAACCGCTACGCCAGAAGCAGAAGTTCCTACCGAAATAACGATTAAATCACTGAATGCAAATAGAGAAGAAATTGATTTGACAGTTCCATATAATCGTCAAAGAATTGCAATTCTTGACATGGCTTCTCTTGATATTCTTGCTGCCCTTGGTTTAGGTGATCGTGTCGTTGGAAGTGCTACGACTTCTCTTGACTATCTTCAAGAATATGTAACAAAAGAAGGTGTAGCAAATCTTGGTACCATCAAAACAGCAGATTTAGAAGCAGTGATGACAAGTGAGCCAGACATCATCTTCATTGGAGGACGTTTAAGTGCTTCCTATGATGCTTTAAGTGAAATTGCCCCAGTAGTCTTCTTATCTACGGATGCAGAGCTTGGAGTTGTTGAAAGTGTTGCTAAGAATGCTAATACAATTGCATCCATCTTTGGATTAGAAGATAAGGTAGCAGAAATGGTAAGTAGATTTAAAACAAGAATTGAAGCCCTTCAGGCAATTGCCAAGGATAAAAATGCAATCGTTGGTTTAACGACAAGCGGAAGTCTTAATATTCTTGGGAATGATGGACGTTGCTCCATCATTGGGGTTGAAATTGGATTTAATAACATTGGTGTAGATTCTAACATCGATACTTCCTCTCATGGAAATGAAGCATCGTTTGAATTTATTGTAGAAAAAGCTCCTGAATACATCTTTGTTATGGATCGAGATGCAGCAATTGCAACCGAAGGTGCGAAACTAGCACAAGAAATTATGGAAAATGAATTAATTATGACAACAGATGCATATAAGAATGGAAACATCGTATACCTTGCAAACCCAGCAGTTTGGTATACCGCAGAAGGTGGAATTACAGCTCTTGATGTTATGCTTCAGGATTTAGAGAGTGCATTACTTAAGTAAGATAATAAATAAGTAAATATTCAAAAAGTAAACATAATAAAAGTTAACATAAAAAGGAACATATAAAAGAGTGATCTATAAAAAGGATTGCCCTTAAGTAAAATAATAAAAGAAGAAGTATAGAACCTACTTTACTTTTATCGTTTCACTTAAGGGTGGTCTTTTTTTGCTTTTATATAAATCAATGAACTATTAAAAATCTTTATCTGAGAAAATGCTCTAACTAGGAAACATGCAAAACATTTCTTTTCATATAGTTTTAATTTGTATATAATACTCTTAAACCAGACTAGTAAAGGGATTATGACAGATTACTTTACTGGGAGATCACCTTTTGTTAGCAATAGAAACTTACTGCAGGTGTGAAATTGTATTGAATAGGAGATAACGATGAAAAAGATATTGGTGATAGGTAGCCTGAATATGGATACGATTCTGCAGGTGAAAGAGATGGTAAAAATCGGAGAGACAATCTTTGCTCAAAATGTGGAAGAAGCCTGTGGTGGTAAGGGAGCAAACCAAGCAGTAGCGGTAGGAAATTTAGGTGGTAATGTTACGATGCTTGGCGTTGTTGGTAACGATAGTGCTGGTGAAAAGCTATTGAATAGTCTAAGAGTTTCCAAGGTTGCAATCGATAAGATTAAAATTGATGCTCATGAGAGAACAGGAAGTGCATATATTAGCATAGATTCCAAAGGGCAGAACAGTATTATTGTATCAAAAGGAGC
>JAEZKD010000036.1 GCA_023415655.1 Bacillota bacterium
GCGCAAGCGCTGAATAAACAATAGTGCAAATCTAAGGGCTATCGTATCATTTTATAAGAATGGTGCGATAGCCCTTTTACTTTGTTCGTTGTTCTAAAGATTATTGTTCTAATAGATTATTGTTCTAAAGATTGATGTTCTGTAATGTATGATGTTCTAAGAGGATCGTTGTTCTAAGAGATATTCCTTGAGAGGAGTTAGTAAAGATTCTGGAATCCGAAGATTTCCGCGTCCTGTTCCAAGGCTTATTGCAGGTTTATTGGTTCCATGAAAGTCACTTCCTCCAGTGATAAGTAAATGATGGCGATTTGCAAAGCGTCGTACAATACCTTCATCAAAGCCAGTATTGGAAGAATATATTGTTTCAATTCCAACAAGACCGTAGGATTTTAAGGTTGAAACAAGTGTTTCAATCCCCTTAAGATCTAATTTATAAAGGAGTGGATGAGCAAGGACAGGAATACCACCAGCCTTAAGAATCAAATCAATGGCATCCTTTGGTGTCATATAGGTACGAGGGACATAATACTTAGAATCTGAGTTTAAGTAACGGTCAAAGGCTTCAGAATTATTCTTAACATAATGCTGCTCAACCAAATAGCGAGCAAAATGGGCACGTGTAATTACGGTATTAGGAACACCAAAGGTTAAATCCTTGACATGAATATCAATCCCATCTTCTCGAAGTAAAGCAGCCATTTTTTCATTACGAGCATCCCGTTCTGCTAAAGCATTCGATAGCTCCTGTATGAGATGTGGATCCGTTGGGTCAATATATAAACCAAGAATGTGAACATCCTTTCCTTGATATTCGGCAGAGATTTCAACACCTGGGATTAATTCGAGGGAAGAAGCATTTGGCTGTTGCTTCAAATACTCTTGAGCACGTGAGATACCAGCAACTGTATCATGATCTGTAATTGCAATGGCGCGTAAATTAAGCTTCAGGGCACAAGCAATGACCTCCTCAGGAGTCAATGTACCATCGGAACAGTTGGTATGAACATGAAGGTCAATATATTGCATATGAGATCTCCTTTCTTATGTAAAATACTTTGTTAGTATGACCATTATAGCACTAGCATAGCCAAAGAGTAAACAATCTTTGGAATTGTGAGTGTGCATTGAAAATGTACAATAGACATTCATGTCTATTGTACATATTTGATTAAAGTTGGACATATAATACACTAGAATTTTGTAAGAAAACGAAAGGATTCCATCATGACTGAGACAAAATCACGGGCAATTCATCTGTCAAAATCCGTATTGATCTCCTATTTATCAACATTATTCTTGTTACTATTGATCTCCTTTATCATGCTTCAGACTGGTATGTCTACAGGAGCTGCTAGTATCGCAGTTATTATAACCTATGTAGTATCTGTCTTCGCTGGAGGCTTCTATATGGGAAAGCATGTGGAACAAAAGAGGTATCTATGGGGCCTAATAGCAGCGCTGCTCTATTTTATCATTTACATACTAATCTCTTTGATGATCAATCAAGATACACCAATACAATTTTTTGAATATGTAAAAACTTTTTTAATTATTGCATTTTCTGGAATGTTAGGTGGAATGTTAAGTTAATTGACCCAAAATATTCAGATTATTGACTTAAAAATGCCTTATATTTCTCATACCATAGAAAAAAAGATTGTTAGAAAGTAGGGAGAACTATGCGAATTACGAATGGTATTCGAAAGCTTCGAAAAGTAGTAGCACTCATAGCAGTGGTTGCTACGGCGGCAGGAAGTATCGCTTCGGGGCTTTCGCTAAATAGACAAACAGCATTAGCAGCTACGGTCGAGACAGTAAGTACAAAACAGGATTTACTTGATTTACGTATGGTATTTACAACCGATTTACATGGTATGCTAAGTAGTATGGACTATTTGGCAGGTACGGATTTTAAGAATGCTGGTTTAGCCAGAGCTAATATGTTGATTCAAGAGACGAAAAATGAGTTAAATTCCAATAATGTATTTACCTTTGATATCGGTGATGTATTGTTTGAAGCTTCCATGGAATACATATATGGACAGGATGAAGAAGCAATCCAACCAATCTATCAAGGAATGTCATTGGTAGGATATGATGCAATTACTCTTGGTAACCATGATTTTGATTATGGAAAGGATTATCTACTCCATCAGTTGACTTACAGTGGGTTGCTGGACAAGGTCGTTGTCTCAAATCTGACGAATGCAAAAGATAATTCCTATCCATTTCACCGTAATATGATCATCGAGCGACAAGCGGTAACGAGAGAAGGTAAGGTTGTACAAGTCAAAGTTGGTATTATTGGTGAGACCATTCCAACCTTATCTAGTAAAACAGATAATTATGCGGGGATTTATAAAACAGAAGATATTGTTGCTAATGTTAAGAAAGAGTCTGCACTTTTAAAAGAGCAGGGAGCAGATTTGATTGTTGTATTGGCACACTCTGGATTCGGAGATGAAGAACCAGTAGAGTTTGCAGATAATGTAACCTATGCACTGACAAAGATTGATGATGTGGATATGATACTATGTGGTCATGAACACAATGAATATCCAAACAAAGAGCGGTCAGGAAGCTACTACAATTATACTGGAGTGGATCACAATACTGGTCTTATTAATGGTAAAATGGTAGTAATGGCAAAGAGCCAGGGTAAATCCATTGGTGTTGCAGATGTGACCTTAAGCTATGATGAAAGTGGTAATTTTGAGATTCAAGAGCAACAAGGCTCAGTTCGAAGAGTTTCTGATTATAAATTAGGAGTGGATCAAGAGATTCTCGCAAGCTTTTCAGGATGGGAGGAAGAACTTGAAGCCTACCGAACACAACAGTTAATCGAGTTGGCGGATGGAGTAACCTTACAAAACTACCTTGGACTCCTAGGTGATAGCCCAGTATTACAGCTGCAAAATGATGCAAGAATTGCTTATGCAAGAAAATATATTGAATCTGTGGATACAGCATACTCAGGTTATCCTGTAATTGCAGCCGCATCCCACATAAGCTATGGTGCAAACTCTACGGATGATTTTGTTAATATCTCAGGTAGCATCAGTTATGCAGATTTATTTACGGTTCAAAATTACCGTAATTATACGTATATCTATAAGATTAATGGAGCTCAGTTAAAGGAGTGGCTTGAATTATCTGCGAGTGCATATGCAACGTTACAAGCAGGAAGTAGTGATCCACAGTTCTTGATTCGTTCCGAATGGACCGAAGACTGGAGTAAATTCTTTGTATTTGATGGAATCAACTATACGATATCTCCATACGTTGAACCACGTTATGATATCAAAGGGAATAAGATTAGTAATTCCAACCGTGTTTCGAATATCACCTATAACGGAAAAGCAATCACAGATGATATGGAATTGATTATTGCATGTAATACCATAACACCAACTGGCATCTTTAGTTGGGCAGGAACACAGCAGGTCAAAGGAATGTATCGTACACAGAATATCATTGCAGATTATCTTCTAAGTGTAAGTAAATTCGGTAAATATACTCCAACTGCTGATCACAACTGGACCATTAATTTTAAAGAGAATCAGAGTTTCTTAATGCTTCTTCCTAATCAAGCGGATAAGTTTGCTACCTCACATGAGATGTATGTAAGCACAAAGCTTGCAATGGAAGAAAAGACAATTTATGAATTCAAAGCTAACAAAGTAAAAGCTCAAGAACCACATATTGTAGCTTTGCAGAGCAACCTAGATCCAACGAATAAGTACTATGACGTCTATATCGATGCCTTTTCTAGTGCTGGTATCAAATCGATCAAGTATGTATCTAAGGACTATGATATCAATGGAACCGATTGGTACGTAGCTAGAGAAGTCAAAGACAATAAGATTACTGTATTTTTTAATGAAACCTATACGATTTTAGCAGAAGACAACAATGGTAAAAAGGCGATTTATAAGTTAATCATTGATAATATTGGATCCAAGGATATGGCACCACCAAAAGTATGGTCATTTAACAATAGTAAAACAACCGTGACTGGTCGAGGGGAAGCCGGAGCTATGATCTATGTAGAACTTCCGAATAAAACTTATAAGAAAAAGGCCAACTCAGACGGAAGCTATAGTATCGTAATACCAGCTCAGCTTGCGCGTACGAGCTTCTATGTGTATCAAGAAGATACCTCCGCTGTAAAAGAAGGAGAAGAGAAACGTAGAAGTGAAAAAACAAAGGTGTACGTAAAATACAATGTACCGAATATTGTTACAGTAGACAAATACTATAATAATTCTCAATACCTCACTGGTAAAACCAATCAAGATGGCACTTTTGTTGTTGTCGTGGATGAGCAAGCAAGAACTGTTTATGTATCTTTAAATGGTGGATTACAGGTATTACAATCTTCTATGGATGTGGATTTCTCTACGTTTGAAATCGTAGAAATCGAGCAGATCATCGACGCAGAAGGTAATTTTAGAATTAATCTTCCAAATATAGAAGTAGGAGCTTCACTTCGTGTTGTTAATATGGATCATATCGGACGTGTTGGAGTAAGTAATTACATCACAGTGAATGAAGGTGGACCATATGCACCTGAATTTTATAGCTTAGTGGATACAGAAAACACAATCTATGGTAATGTTAGTTCGGTTACTTCTGACAAACGACTAACAGTAATTGTAACGGTGGATGGAATTGACCATTCAGTTGTATCTGATAACAATGGTAACTTTAAAGTGAATTTGAGCGATCCATTAACACCTGGTACTACTATAACCGCATATGCAAAAGATTTAAAGAATAACAAAAATCGCAATAGTAAGATAACAACTGCAAGAGTGGAGAGTGTTACAACATTAGAGAAATCAGAGGAGATTACGTTTTCGAAGGTTGCTTACAATTCAAGTCAGGTAACAATCACTTATTTACCAAATGAACCGATTGTTGTATCGATTCCGTACGTAGATGGAACCTCTATTGTAAAAGCAAAGACCAATTCGAACGGTACCTATACCGTAAAGATTACAGGTGAAATGGTGGAAGGTTCTCTGATTAAGGTGGTTAGTCGTAATAATTTAGGAAAGCTAGAAGCTGCATCCTATGAATTAGTCACCTATCGTCAACCAACGCAACCGAAGTTAATCACAGAGCTTAATAATTCAAGCAAATATATGAAGGTTGTAACGAAAGAAAATTGTAACTTATTTGTTGAAATCGGAACTCAAATTTATGTATCAGAGAAAGGTACGTATCAAAAGGACCAGGATGGTTATGTTCACATCATCAAATTTGATCGTTTGCCATCGGGTACGAAGGTATCGATGTATGCAAGAAATATTACGACGAATAGTAGAAGAGCCAACTATCTTGTGAAAAAGAATGCACCGGATGTTCCAACTGAATTAAATGTAACAACAGTAACAAACGGAGCAATCCAGATCAGTGGTAAAGTAGAGTTATTCTTACTGAATTCTGAGAAGGAACCGACCTTAAAGCTAACTAAGACAAAGGTCTTTGCTAGAGTCGATGGAACTAATTATGCTGGTAAGGTTTTGGAGGATGGAAGCTTCACAATTCTTCTTCCAAAGGACATCAAAGAAGAGGCTGCTACAGTATTTGCATACAATCGTTATGGTTATGGACCACAAACGATACTACCAGTCAAAGTATCAACAAATACAACGGATACGAATGTCCAATAAATAGTTTGTTTTGCATACTTATTCTAGGAAGAGACACAAAGAGACACAAAGAGACCAAATCATTTTGGTCCCTTGTGTCTCTTTTGATGTAGACATAAAAATAATCCCTATGATTAGATAATGTTCTAATCATAGGGATTTTATTCTCATAAGCTATTTAATCAGTACTCTTTGAACCATTAGTCGTTGATATTGCTTGTGGTGTTGCAACTTGAATTGCACTATTCGAAGCAATTTCTACTAGAAGAGGTTCAATACTACTTACGTCAGAAAGATCAGTAACTCCTAATTCGTTCAATGCTGCATAGGTTTCTTCGCTAATCACAGTTACCTTACATCTGCTAAAGCCATTGTCAATCAGAGCATATACATAGGTGGTACCCTCTGTCTTTGCTGTGATACGTCCACCAGTACTAATCGAAGCAACTTCAGAATCTAGAGTTGTATATCTTGTTGTTTCAACGGTATTATAAGGGGCTACCAAAACCCTTAAGGTTGTTTTTTGGCCAACAACCAATAATAAATCCTGTCTTGTAAATCGAATGGATAGTGCAGGAACACCAACAGTGATATCACACTGTAAAGTGCTTATAATCTTTGCACCTTCCTTCACAGTTACCGTGATGGTTGCAGTCCCAATTTCAACGCCAGTTACATAACCAGTATCACTTACCATAACAATGGAATTATCACTTGATTTATATTGTATAGTGTGATTGTCGGTTGTATTGTACACCTTGAGGTTATAGGATTTTCCTTTTACTAATTCTTTGCTTTTTACATTGAGTTTTATCTCTGGCAAAACTTCTTTCACGGTTGTAGTTTGATCCGAGGAGGAAATGTCTTTTGCTTGCGCGGTTAAGAGATCACCTGTAAATGGCAAGAACAATACAAAGAAAATCAAAAAACCAAGGAGCAATCGAAATTTCTTTGATTTGGATTTACTCATACGCAAAGCCCTCCATTTATTCTTTGTTTATCCAACTTGATTATATCAACTCTTTTTGTCATAAAAATGGCAAAACGTAAATATTTCTTAAGATTTCGTATTAAAAAATTAATGAATTATAACCAAAAACTCTTGTCATCACTAGTGCTTTTCAATATAATGTAGTTATAGTTGGGGAATTGTGCAATTTAATACAAGATAAAGTAAAATCGAATGTGGGATGGTATGATAGATTGGAGGTAGTGAGTATGCAGTATATTTTAATCGCTGATGATAACCCTGACATCACAGATGTCCTAGCTACGTATGCAAGAAAAGAAGAATTTGAACCAATCATTGCTGGGGATGGAGAAGAAGCATTTCGATTATTTCGACAATACGACCCAGCAGTTGTTTTGTTAGATGTCATGATGCCAAAGGAAGATGGGTATGAAGTGTGTCGAAAAATACGCTCCAAATCCGATGTACCAGTAATCTTGATTACAGCGCGTGGTGAAGATTTTGAGAAAATTATGGGACTTGATATTGGTGCGGATGACTACATTGTGAAGCCTTTTAGTCCGAGTGAGGTAATGGCACGTGTTCGAGCAGTACTTCGAAGGATGACGAAAAAAGAAAAGGAGACTTCTTCTGTAAATACTCTTAAGGTGGAAGATTTAGAGATTAATCTTGATGAGTATACCTTACATATTAATGGTAGTAAAGTATCCTTAACAAAGAAAGAAATTGAAACAATGTGGACGTTAGCAGGCAATCCCAATAAAGTATTTACAAGAGACAACCTGTTAGACAGCTTATGGGGATTTGATTATTTTGGTGATAGTCGAACCGTAGATTCGCATATCAAGCGTCTTCGTGCAAAGTTAGATCATGTGGAGCATCCAAAATGGTCGATTAAAACAATCTGGGGAGTTGGGTATAAGTTTGAACTCACAGAGTGAGAGGAATAAATAATCATGGTTGAGAAGAAAAAGGGGAAACTTTGGAACCGATTGTTTTTTAAGGTTTATATCAATTATGCATTTATGGTAGTTTTGTTTGCAATCATTCTTGGAGTGATCTTCTTTAATTTGAATCAGAAAAGTACCATTAATAGTTTTCGCAATCGATTAGAAAAACAAGGAGAAGCAGTTTCGAGTCGATACACAGAATTTATCATAAATAAAGAATATAGTCGTGGCTTAACATATCTGGATATGCTCCGTGAAATTGGAGCGGAAGAAACCTGGTCGGTAGCAAATCCTAATGCCAATGAACCCATGCATACTTCCATGGTTTATGTAGAAGATATTGACTATCTCATGCAAAGTGACGTCTATAAAGAAGTAATCGAGGGAGCATTTGCAGGGAAAAATACGACATCCACTAGTTATAGCGAAATTTATCGAAGCGATATCATTACAGTGGGAGTTCCTGTTTTTGGTAATAATCAAGAAGTCTGTGGCGCTATCTTAATCAATGCATTAGTGGAGAAACAAACAGAAGCAATCAATAGTACAACCTCGCTTATACTAATTAGCTCAGTCTTTGCCCTATTGATATCATTTGTAGTTGCGATTATGTTCGCAGGTCAATTATCCAGACCAATCCTTAAGATGCGACATACAGCACTTGAATTAGCTGATCAAAACTATGAAGTGAAGACAGGCATCAATCGTAAGGATGAAATCGGAGATTTGGCAAGGACAATTGATTTATTAACAGATAAACTCATGGAAAATGAAACGATTCGTAAGAATCTGGAACAGATGAGAATGGATTTCTTTGCTAATGTTTCACATGAGCTTCGAACACCAATTACTGTCGTTCGTGCTTATACAGAGAGTTTAGTCGATGGAGTTGTTGCTACTGAAGAAGGGAAGCAGCAATACTATCAAAAAATGTTAATGGAATGTAAGAGTATGGAACGTTTGGTTGGAGATCTTTTAATTTTATCAAAAATGCAGAATCCAGATTTTGTAGTCGAAAAAGAACCAGTGAATCTCATTCAAGTATTTGATGATGTTGTTCGAGCTGTGAAGCAGCTGGGAGATAAGAAAGGGATCACCATCAATTTGTCCTATGACAATGAAGTTTGCTTAATGTTTGGTGACTACGATCGTCTACGCCAGATGTTTTTAATCATCTGTGACAATGCTATTAAGTTTTCAAATGAAGATTCTACCATTCATATTTCGATTGAAAGTGAGGAACAATTAATAGTGTCAATTAGAGATGAAGGAATCGGAATCGCAAAAGAAGAGCTTCCAAACATCTTTGAAAAGTTCTATAAATCGAATCTTCGACAGAATGAGAAAGGTTCTGGACTTGGACTTGCAATTGCTCGACAAATTGCGCTAAAACACAATGGAACTGTTGAGGTAGAAAGTAAGTTAGGTGTTGGGACTGAATTCATGTTTACTTTTGAAAAGGTAAAATTAGAAGAATTAGAACAATAGACATAAATTGACAATAAATTCATTTACTTGTGATATATCCTTAATATCCCTTGATATAATACTTGAAATTGTCAGATAAATGAGTTATAATAAATTCAACAAACAACCTGGGATGCTCGATAACTCCTGTTATTTTGAACCTACAATACTTTAAACGGGATTCCTATATTCTTAAGCCTATGTCAAGCCTCCAATGTGCAGTGGAAGACAGAAGCTTATCTGCGGTTACCCACCTAGCCTGGCTAGGAGTCAAAATACAGGAACCGGCATTTTGGGGAATTGTAAAAAAACTGTTGCACGATTCAGTTTTGTTTTATTCAAAAACAAAAGTGAATTATGCAACAGTTTTTTTGTGCTTGTTTCCAGGCTTATTCTTAGATTCCCTCACAAGTAAAAGGTGGGATAAAACTTTCCAGTGCAGTTTTTCCTTCTTGAATAAATGCATTCGTAAATCCGAGGGTAAGTGCATAGTCAATGAGTTTGTTATATTCTCGAGTCGTAACACGACGATTGATTTCAGGATAATCCTTCACAGCCTCTAGAGGGGTATATTGATTCATAATACTAACATAGATATTATCCTGGTAAGTCTCCCATAGATACTCTAAGATTTTTTTGGAATCTTTGATTGCATTCGGTAGTGCAAGATGTCGAACAATCATACCACGGATCATTAGATCACCTTCAAACAAAGGTTGCTTAACCTGTCGATACATTTCTGCAATTGCCTTGGTTGCACACGAGAAGTAATTGCTAGCATTACTATATCGTTGGCTTAGTTCACAGCTATAATATTTTAAGTCAGGTAAATAGATATCAATCAGACCATCTAAGCTTTGAATGGTTTCAACCGTATCGTATGACCCAGTATTATATACGATTGGAAGAGTCAGACCTTGATTCTTAGCACGTTTTAGGGCTGTTATGATATGTGGTACATAGTGCGTTGGAGTAACAAGATTGATATTATGAGCACCTTGCTCTTGTAGATTAAGAAAAATCTCACTCAAACGCTCCCCTGTGAATGCCTTTCCTGTCTGAGCAATTGCAATGTTATGATTTTGACAGTAAACACATTGTAGGGAACAGCCACTAAAGAATACGGTTCCAGAACCGTTCTCTCCACTGATGCATGGTTCTTCCCAAAAGTGAAGTGCAGCTCTGGCAGCTATGAGTTCATCGGTCATGTGACAGTAACCTTTTTTACCGTTTTGTCGATCTACCTTACAATGACGATTGCATAGGTTGCAGCTTTCATATTCTTTGTATCTCATTTGGGGGTTCCTTCTTTCCAAAGCTTTCTTCGTCTGATTATAGCATGGTCGTATCTTAGGGTGCAAGTAGGAAGAAGTAGTGTTAATTTTGACGATATGTGGTATAATAAGGCATTAAAGAATTTATAACTTTGAATGAAAGGTTAAAACAGATGAAGGATGGATTTGTAAAGGTTGCAACGGCAACGACTCATATTAAAGTGGCAGATTGCGAATATAATGCAAATCAAATCATTGCTGCTATGAAACAAGCATTTGAGCAAAAGGTAAAGCTTTTGATGTTCCCAGAGCTTTGCATCACTGGATATACCTGCAATGATTTATTTTTACAGGATGCTTTATTGGATGGAGCACTTTGTGCATTAGATGCAGTGATACAGGCATCGAAAGGCTTAGACATGGTGACCGTGGTTGGTCTTCCAATGAGAAAGGATGCAAAGCTTTATAACGTTGCAGCTGTTATGTGCAATGGAGAGTTATTAGGACTTGTTCCAAAGCAACACATTCCGAATTATTGTGAATTCTATGAGGTAAGGCATTTTCAAAGTGGCAATCAGATACCAGAGGAAATAACAATCTTTGGGCAAAAAGTATTATTTGGAGCAAACTTATTGTTTGCCAATGAGCAAAGAAAGGAGTTTGTACTTGGAATTGAAATCTGTGAAGATTTGTGGGTACCACAGCCACCAAGTGGAGGACTTTGCGTTGCAGGTGCTACTATCATTGGGAACCTATCAGCGAGCGATGAGGTGACTGGAAAGGATGTTTACCGAAGAGAGCTAGTACGCAATCAATCGGCAAGACTGATTTGTGGTTATTTGTACGCATCTGCGGGGGATGGGGAATCAACAACGGATTTGGTATTCTCTAGTCATAATCTGATTGCGGAGAATGGTTCGGTTTTGGCTGAGTCAAAGCGCTTTGTCAATGAGATGATTTTATCTGAGATTGATCTTTCAAAATTGTGCAGTGAGCGAAGAAGAATGTCTACCTTTGTGATTGATAAGACGAATTACGTAACCGTGCTTTTTTCCTTTATGAACTCTGACGCAGAGATTGAGCTTACAAGATACATTGACCGTGCACCATTTGTTCCAAGGTATGAAAAGGAACGTGAGAAACGCTGTGTAGAGATTACTACGATGCAAGCGATGGGCTTAAAAAAGAGACTAGAACATATCGGATGCAAAAATGTAGTGCTTGGGATCTCTGGAGGCCTTGATTCTACACTTGCACTTTTAGTAGCAGTGAAGGCATTTGATCTCTTAGGACTTGACCACACTGGAATTATAGCGGTAACGATGCCTTGCTTCGGTACGACTGATCGAACCTATCGAAATGCAATTCAGTTGGTTCAGGAGCTAAAAGCAACGTTACGAGAGATACCGATTAGTGAATCGGTGTTACTTCATATGAGAGATATTGGACATGATGTTAATGTTCATGATATTACGTATGAGAATGCACAAGCAAGAGAGAGAACTCAGGTTCTAATGGATGTAGCAAATCAGTGCAATGGAATTGTCATTGGTACTGGAGATATGTCAGAGCTAGCTTTAGGGTGGGCTACGTATAATGGTGACCATATGTCGATGTATGGTGTCAATGTGTCGGTTCCAAAAACCTTAGTACGCTATCTTGTTTCTTATTTTGCACAGGAGACAAAGAATGAAGCATTAAAGGAAGTGCTACTTGATGTATTAGATACGCCTGTGAGTCCAGAGCTGCTACCACCAAAGGAAGGAGAAATTGCGCAAAAGACAGAGGATATTGTTGGGCCTTATGAGCTTCATGATTTCTTCCTCTATTATGTAATGCGTTTTGGATTCTTACCTTCTAAGATTTATCGTCTTGCTGTCTATGCCTTTGGTGAGGATTATTCAAAGGAAACGATTTTAAAGTGGTTAAAGACCTTTTACTGGCGTTTCTTCAGCCAACAATTCAAACGTTCGTGTCTTCCAGATGGACCAAAGGTTGGTACGGTTTCTGTTTCACCGAGAGGGGACTTACGTATGCCTAGTGATGCAAGTATTGCATTATGGAAGAAGAATCTGGATTCGATTGTGATATCCTAATGATCTGATGAGAGGATTAATCAGATAAATAACACCCAAAGGGGGCTGTCGTGACAGCCCCCTTTTGTTGGGAATAAAAGATGGTAAGTGGTGTAGAGTTTGATAACTATGTAACTACTTTTCTGGCGAGGTAACCAAAGCTTTTGCTAAGGTCTGCTCGATTGCATCTAGCAAAAGTGTTTGAGTGTATTTGCTATCTTCCGAAATCTCAATAGAGGCGATGTCAACATCATTACAAAGCTGTTCTGCAATTTCATTGATGGATGGTTCAATGAGTGGGAACATCGTTGTTACAGAGTCATCGATATTAACAATTTCAACGGAGTTAATATGATTTTCATCAACAACGACTTCAAGATTTAGGCTCGTGTCATTCAAAGAGACTACGGAAGTGTACTTTCCTGGAGTATATTTCGCAACATCACTGACATCATTGGATTTGTCTTTGCCGGATTTAAAGAGTGTAATTAATAAGATTACAAGGATAATACCGAGAACAGCAAAGATAGCCCCATATATGATTTGCTTTAGCTTAATAACAACTATTTTTGTATTTGACATCTTTTTATCCTCCCAATATGCTTTATACAGTTTATTATCGCTCTATATAAAATATGAATGGTAGAAAATAATAATGCATCTAATTATAACTTAAGGTATAATTGATTTATCAGGAATTTAAAAGTATGCAAGCGGATCTTATTTGGCTAGAGTGAAGCTTAATTTCATATAACAAATCATATGGGGGAGGGAAGACATGTCATTACAGTTTATTTTAGGTGGTTCAGGAGCAGGGAAAACGCATTATCTTTATGAGACAATGATTCAGGAATCTATGGTCAATTCAGATACGAAATATTTAATCCTTGTTCCAGAACAGTTTACACTTCAAACGCAAAAGGACCTTGTTACGATGCATCCGAACCATGGAATTATGAATATTGATATTCTTAGTTTCTTAAGATTAAGCTTTCGTATCTTTGATGAAGTTGGCGGTAATCATCGATTGGTACTTGAAGATACCGGCAAAAGCATGATTGTGAAAAAGATTGCGATGGAGAAAAGAAATGAACTCGTTATGTTTGGGGCAAATGTGAAGAAACAAGGCTTTATTGATGAGATGAAATCAATTATTTCTGAGCTGTTACAATACTCCATTCATACGCCTGAGCTGGATAAGATGAAGCAAATAGCAGGGGAAAGAAGACTGCTTTCGAATAAATTAAAAGATATTATTACCATTTACGATGCTTATGAGGAGTTTTTAAAAGATCGTTACATTAGTGCAGAGGAGGTATTAGATGTGCTTTGTGACGTGATTGATGATTCAAAAATCATTGAGGGAAGTGTGATTTGTCTTGATGGATTTACAGGCTTCACTCCATCCCAGTATAACTTAATCGCTCATTTACTAAGAAAAGCAGCAAAGGTTTATGTTACTGTAACCTTAGATGAAAGATTAGAGAATCGTCCAGTCAAGGAGCATGAATTATTCCATCTAAGCTATAAGACAATTGAAAAGTTAACAACGCTTGCGGATGAGAATCGAGTTGAGGTTCTGCCAAATATCTTCCCAGAAAAATGTGGACAGACCTTATATCGCTATAAAAATTCAAAAGCCTTAGCACATCTGGAACACAATATATTTCGATATCCATATAAGATATTTCAAGAGGAGCAACAAGACATAACAATAACTGCGGCAAAGAATGCGAAGGAAGAAGTAAAGTGTGCAGCAATTGAGATTCAAAGACTCCTCCGTGAGGAAGGCTATCGTTATAAGGATATTGCGATTGTCACTGGAGATGTGGAAGGGTATTCAGAACCAATCAAACTAGAATTGGGACGACTAGATATCCCATGCTTTATTGATCAAAAGAAGAATATACTTACAAATCCATTGGTTGAGCTGATTCGAGCCTCCATTGAACTAGTAGAGCATAATTTTTCATACGAGGCTGTGATTAGATTTTTAAAGTGCAAGCTTATTCATGTGGATAAAGAGGCTCTTTATCTCTTAGATAACTATGTCATCGCACAGGGGATTCGAGGCTTCTCTATGTACCAAAAAGAGTGGAATCGAAACTACAAAACCAAGTATTCCATAGATTTTGAGCGTATCAATAGCTTACGTCAAAAGTTTGTAGATGAGGTTACAAAACTTTATGAGGTGCTAAATCAAAAAGAGGCACCGGTGAAAGAAAAAATCACTGCAATTTATGAGCTGTTAGTTAATTATCGATGTGAAGAACAATTGGATGTATTTGCACAGGAGTTAAAAGCAAAGGCTACCGATGAAGATATGCAAAGAGCAAAAGAGTATGAACAGGTATTTCGACTTGTATTAGATATATTTGATCGTATTGTCGAATTATTAGGAGCTGACATTCTTTCCTTACGAGAGTTTAAGGATATTTTGGAGACCGGATTAAAGGAAGCAAAGGTTGGTTTGATTCCACCAGGAGTGGATCAAATTCTTGTCGGTGATATTGAGAGAACCAGATTAAAGGATATTAAGGCACTCTTTTTTGTTGGAGTGAATGATGGAATCGTTCCAAAAGCAAATCCAGGTGGAGGAATTCTATCGGATATGGAACGACAACTCTTTGCAGATCATGCCATTGAATTGTCTCCAACGAAGCGTCAGAATGCATATACCACGGAGTTTTATCTTTATCTGAATCTAACAAAACCACAGAATCGCCTTTATTTATCCTTTGCAAAGCTAGATGGCTCTGGCAAATCGATGCGAACCTCTTATCTGATTTCTAAGATACAAAAGCTCTTTCCTAACCTCATAACCAAGAATGCAGATTCCAAAGGTATATCAGAGGATGAAAAGCTAAATCGAGCATTAAGTACAGATTATGGCTTTGAATATTTAGTGGCTTCGCTTCGTGAGTTCGAGGAATCCACTCAAGATGATCTTTTTTACGAGCTATATCAGTTGTATCTAAATGAACAACTTCCTGCAAAGCTTTCCTTCTCAGAAGTAATGGAAGGAGTCTTCTACCGAAACAAAGAGACAGGCTTATCTGCTCATGTGGCAAAGAAGCTTTATAGTGAATCGTTAATTGGCTCTGTCACAAGAATGGAACGGTATGCTGCTTGTGCCTTTGCCCACTTTTTAGAATATGGACTTGGATTAGAGGAAAGAAAAGAATATAAGGTATCGGTTCCTGATATCGGTAATATTTTTCATGAAGCGTTAGAACTCTTTTCCAAAAAATTAAAGGATAGTGAGTATTCTTGGCATAATCTACCAAAGGACGTAGAAGTCACCTTCGGTCGTGAAAGTGTGGAGGAAGCAGTTCAGGACTTTGAAAACGGCATCTTAGAAAGCTCTAAAAGAAATGCTTACCTAATTAAGCGTGTCGAACGAATCCTTCTAAAAACAGTGGAAACTTTAACAAAGCAGCTAAAAGCTGGTAGGTTTGAACCACTCTTTTATGAACAGTTTTTCTCACATGCGGATCGATACCTCAAATTACATGGACGAATTGACCGTGTGGATGTCTATGAAGAAGAGGGCAAATTATATCTTAAGGTAATCGACTATAAATCGGGTAGTACCTCCTTTGATTTGATGAGTCTTTATTATGGCTTACAATTACAGCTTGGTGTTTATTTAACAGCTGCAACGCAGCTGATGAAAGAAGAACATCCTGACAAGGAAGTCATTCCAGCAGGAGTTTTCTATTACAATCTAGATGATCCAATTGTAGAAAAATCAGATCATGTAGAGGAAGAAGTGGATAAAAAATTACGAATGAATGGGTTAGCCATTGCAGATAAAAGCATCGTACCGATGATGGATCTTAATTTTCTTTCACCAGATGGAGCGTTAACCCCATCCATCAAATCCTCGGTAATTCCTGTAGAAACAAGCAAAGATGGGGAATTTACAAAGAGATCTAGTGTTGCAACGAAACAACAATTTGAGTTACTTCAGACATACATTACGGATCTGTTGCATGAATTTTCAGTTCAGATTATGGATGGAAGAGTTTTACACAATCCATTTAAGAATAAGAATAAAGAAGCTTGCACCCATTGTAAATTTAGTGCGGTTTGTGGATTCGATTGTAAAATTGATGGATATCGTTACCGAAAGTTAAAGCCGTTGACAGGGGATGAGGTATGGCAGTTAATCGATGAGAAAGGAGACGAGGAAGATGGCGAACATGTCGTGGACACCACAACAGAAGAAAGTAATTGATCTTAGAGATCGCAATATCCTTGTATCCGCAGCAGCAGGGTCAGGAAAGACAGCAGTTTTAGTAGAACGTATTCTACAGCGCATCACTGAAAAGGAGAATCCGATTAATATAGATCAGCTATTAATTGTTACCTTTACGAAGGCAGCTGCGCAGGAGATGCGTGAACGAATTGGAAAGGCAATTGAAAAGAAGGTGATGGAGGAACCTGAGAATACTCATCTTCAAAAGCAGATGACCTTATTATATAATGCTCAGATTACAACAATTGATAGCTTTTGTCTTTATGTCATTCGTAATTATTTTCATACCATTGATTTAGATCCAGCATTTCGTATTGCCAATGAAGCAGAGCTTACCTTGTTACGCTCGGATGTGATAGCAGAACTATTAGAAGAAAAATATGACGAGGGTAAAGAAGAATTTCTTAATTTTATTGAGTGTTATTCCGCTTCCAAATCCGATCAATCCATTGAAGAGTTAATCCTAAAGCTCTATCACTTTTCCATGAGTAATCCATATCCTACGGAATGGTTGCAAGAAAGAAGTAGGGATTTTGAACATTCATTAAATGGGTTTGAAGAAAGTGCATGGATGAAAGAGCTATTAGACTATGTACAGGTTATCCTTCAGGAAGCACTTATGATCAATGAAGAAGCTATTAAGCTTTGCACGCAACCAGATGGACCAGAACCATATCTGCAAGCAATTCTATCCGATCAAGAGTTACTAGAATTGTTTCGAGGTATTCAGACCTATGAAGAATACTATACAAAGTTTCAAGAGCTATCCTTTACTAGATTATCCTCGAAGAAAGCACCACTTGTGAATGAAGAAAAGAAGGAGCTTGTCAAAGCGTTAAGAGGCCAGTACAAAGATCGGTTAAGTGAGTTAGTAGAAGACTACTTTTTCCAAAGTCCGAGTGAAATGAAGCAGGATATGGAGCGTATCGCTAGTCCAATGTCTGTTCTCATTGATTTGGTTCTTACGTTCATAGAAAAATTAAAACAAGCCAAGGAAGAGTCAAACTTAGTAGATTTCTCTGATTTGGAGCATTTTGCACTTCAGATATTAATTCATCATACAGAAACAGAGAATGTTCCAACCAGTGCAGCCATAGATTTAAGTGAACAATTTGAAGAAATCATGATTGATGAGTACCAAGATAGTAATAATGTGCAAGAGTTAATCTTAACGAGCATCTCACGAGAACGAAATGGCGAGCCTAATTTATTCATGGTTGGAGATGTAAAGCAAAGTATTTATAAGTTTCGTTTGGCACGTCCTGAGCTTTTTATGGAAAAGTATGATACGTATACTACTGAGGATAGCAAAGCACAAAAAATCGAGTTAAGTCGTAATTTTCGTAGCCGTGCCGAGGTATTAAATAGTGTAAATCAGATCTTTTTCAAGATTATGAGAAAGTCACTTGGAGGGATTGAGTACACCAATGAGGTTGCCCTGTATCCAGGAGCAGATTATCCACTTGCCGAGGACATCACTGCCAATCAGACAGAATTAATGGTAATTGATATGAATTCTGACACGATGGATGTATCTGAGGACGATATCGAAACCTTGGAGTTGACGAATCGAGAGCTAGAAGCAAGAGCTGTAGCCAAAAAGATTAAAGAATTGATTCAGCAAAACTATAGCATTACGGATCATGGAGAACTTAGACCGATTCGATATAGTGACATTGTGGTTTTACTTCGTACGATGTCCAATTGGTCCGAAACCTATGTAGAGATATTAAATGGGGAAGGAATTCCTTGTTATTCAGAAACGCAGACAGGATATTTTCAAACCTTAGAAGTCAAAACTGTATTGAATTATTTACGAATCCTTGATAATCCTCAACAAGATCTCCCACTACTATCCGTACTCTATTCACCACTTGGAAAGCTAACCTCGAATGAACTAGCATCCTTACGTACGTTAACTCCAATCAATCAGGAAGATAAAAAGAAGCTCTCTTTGTACGATTCTGCTAGATATTGTGCCAAAGAGTCCGTAGGAGAGTTCTCCGATAAGTTAAAAAAGTTCTTTGAAGTCTATGATTATTTGAGTGAAAAGGTGGAATATCTGAGTGTACATGAGATGATTCAAGAAATATATCAAGCAACTGGCTATGATTTGTATTGTTATGCAATGCCATCCGGCGAGCAACGTAGAAGTAATTTGAATATGTTAGTTCAACATGCGATCACCTTCGAGCAAAGTAGCTTTCATGGCTTGTTCCAATTTATACGTTATGTAGAACGCTTACTAAAATACGAAATTGACTATGGAGAAGCAACAGCAACTGGAGAAAATGATAATGCAGTTCGTATCATGAGTATCCATAAGAGTAAAGGGCTTGAATTTCCGGTCGTATTTGTAGGTGGTATGGGAAAGAGCTTTAATAATATGGATGCAAGAGAGAAAATCGTATTTCACCCTGACCTAGGAATCGGTCCAGAGTGTATTGATACGATTGCACGTACCAAAATTCCAACCTTAATTAAGCGTGTGATTCAGAAAAAACTTGTGTTAGACAATTTAGGGGAGGAGCTTCGAATTCTATACGTAGCATTAACGAGAGCAAAGGAAAAGCTTTTCTTAATTGGAACTGTGAAAGATGCAAAGAAGGAGGAGCAAAAGTGGATACAAGCGGCCTCATTATCTGAGGAGCATCTAATGTTTACTACGTTGTCTAAGGCTACGAATTACTTTGCCTTTGTAGGACCAGCAATCGTGGGTGATGATTCTATAAAAACAAGTATTCTGTCCATTGCTCAGTTAGAATCCATAGAAACGGAAGAACAAAAGCAGATAGAAAACAAAGAGGAAGAATTAACAAAAGAGCAGTATAGGGAATCCAGAAATGAAGAATTGAACAAAGAACTGTTACGTCGAATCTCTTTTCGCTATCCATACCAAGCACAAGCAAAGCTACCAATCAAAACTACGGTTAGTGAGTTGAAAAAATTGGGGAATGACATAGAGGATGATATGTCCGCTGTCTTACAAGAAATCTATGAGGAAATGACAGTGATTGCTACTAAGGATCCAACCATTCCTAAATTTATCAAAGAGCCTTCCAAATTAAAAGCTACAGATATGGGTACCATGGTGCATAAGATTATGGAATGTATGTGTTTTTCTAACTGCAAAACCTATGAGGATATCAAGCAGTTGACACAAGAGCTTGTATCAAAAAGGTTATTTGAACAAGAAAGTGTGGATCAACTGTCCTTAAAGCTACTAGTTCCTTTTCTATCTTCGTCCCTGTGTGAACGTATGCGTTATGCAGAACAGATGGGTAAAATCTTTAAAGAACAGCAATTTGTACTTGGTGTTAGTGCAGATCAAGTGCAGGAAGCTTTTTCAAAGGAAGAAGTCGTTTTAATTCAAGGTATTATTGATGTTTATTTTGAAGAAGAGGATGGATTTGTACTCGTTGATTATAAGACCGATTATCTAGAGGAGGGGCAAGAAGAGGTACTGATTCAACGATATCATAAACAGATGGAGTATTATGCAATGGCAATTGAACGATTGCGTGGGAAAAAGGTAAAAGAAAAAATCATTTATTCCTTTTCCTTACAAAAAGAAATAGGCCTTGTTTAAAAGGCTAGAAATCGGACACACTTTAACAGAAAGGAACAAGCTGGGGGTATCATACCCAACTTGTTCCAATAAAAGTATTGACATTTTCTTCTCTATACAAGAAAATAAGGAGTGTGTATGATGACTAAAAAGAATAAACCAATCGATATGAGTAAAGTAAAACCAGAGGATATGATGAAATACGAGATAGCAAAGGAACTTGGTTTATTTGAGCAAGTGTTAGAACAAGGTTGGGGTTCGCTTTCTGCAAAAGAAACAGGGCGTATTGGCGGAATAATGACAAGGAAGAAGAAAGAACAAGAACGTAAAAAGGGGTAACTTGTTATGAAAAAGAAAGTGCTGTTTATTTATAATCCGAATGCAGGCCGTGGGAAGATTCGTAGTAAATTATCCGAGATTTTAGAAGTTTTTTCACAGTCTGATTGCGAATTAATTGTTTATCCAACGAAACAACGAATGGATGCTCGAGTGAAAGCAATCGAGTATGCACAAAATGGAGAATGTACTGCAATTATTTGTTCTGGTGGTGACGGGACACTGAATGAAGTAGTTGGTGGATTGATGGAATGTAATGTTTCACTTCCAGTCGGCTATATTCCATCTGGAACAACGAATGATTTTGGCTATAGCCTAAGAATCCCAAAGGATATGGTAAAAGCAGCACAAATAATCGTTAAAGGTGCTACACTGCTGTGTGATGTCGGAAAAATAAATGAACAGTATTTTACATACACTGCAGCCTTTGGACTGTTTACTGATGTTTCTTATGATACACCTCAGAATGTGAAGAATGTACTTGGTCGTATGGCATATATACTAAGTGGTGTATCAAAACTCCATGGAATTAAATCGTTTCGTATGAAGGTAGAATTAGAAGACGAAGAAATTGAAGATGAATTCATGGTAGGAATGATTGCTAACTCTAACTCAGTTGGAGGCTTTCGTGGAATCACAGGAAAGCAAGTTTTATTAAATGATGGTTTATTTGAATTGATCTTTATTCGTAAGCCACATAATGTGATTGAGGTTAGCAATATTATCAATGAATTATTAAAAAATGACCTTTCGGGCAAATATTTTTACTATCGTCGTGTTAGTAACGTTAAGGTATATTCTGATATTGATATTCCTTGGGCCTTGGATGGAGAGTATGGTGGAACAACAAGGATTGCCAATATTACAGTATGTAAACAGGCAATCCCATATGTTTGTAATCGTATCTTAAAATCCGAAAGTGAACTTAAATCTTAATCATGAAATAGAATATTTTTTACACCTAAGAAGTTACGAACGGCAACACTGATTCCTCCAAGCAATATGGAGGAGTCTCTTCTTAGGGAAGGTATAATTGGAACCTTTGCAATTACCTTACTTGTAAGCCCATTGATAATACGACTAATCAACCAAGGAAAAGAATTGGTGAGTGAGCTATTGATAATTACAATTTCTGGGCTAATAGAATTCAGTAAATTATTAATGCAAATACACATATAAGATGCAAATTGGTCTAACAATTCTAACGCTTCTCGTTCTTGATTCTCACAAGCCTTTAAAAAATCTTCAAAACTAAGATCTTCCCTCTGAACCCTATTCGAGTATTCTAATAACAGAGCACGCTCTGAGGTATACTGTTCTAAGCAGCCATAGTTCCCACAGGGACAATGACGTCCATTCATCTCTACAATTGTATGTCCAAGCTCACCAGCATGTCCACTTTTTCCATTATATAATTCATTATTAATGATTACACCTAGTCCTACACCAGCATGAATACTAATATTTGCAAGGCTATTAAAACTATCAGAGAGAAAGGCGCGCTCTCCAAGTGCAGATAGATTGGCTTCATTCTCTATGAAAACTGGTACACTAAAGTAGTCAGAAAGCTTTTGTCGAATATCGATACCTACAAGGTTATAGTATGGTGTAAATAAGATGTCGTTTTCATAGGTAACACCATGAATCCCCAACGTTATGCCAATAAGACCATATGGAAGCTTTTCATAGCTTTCCTCCATGGATTCAATTAACTCAATTAAGGTTGGAATAATGTCCGATTCTTTTGGTGTTTTCACTTGCTTGATGTAACGGTGTTCGCCAAGTAAGTCACTGATCATACAAGATAAAACGGATACACCGATATCAACACAAATCGCATATCCAGCTTTTTGATTGAAATTAAGTAAGATTGGCTTTCTTCCAAGGGAGGTATCATCACTTCCGATTTCTACTACGAGTTTTGAGTTAATTAAGTCCTGAACAATCGCTGAAATCGTAGCCTTTGTTAATCCTAATTTCTTACTTATGGTAGCTCTTGATATTGGATTATAACGGATAATTGTTTCCAATACTAGCTTACTATTCATATCACGTATCAGTTCTTTACTTCCTAAAATCATCTTCTGATTCAATCCTTTCTCTTATAATCCTTATCACATATTGTTCCATTATAGCATAACACAAATGTAACGTAAACAATTGCTTTTCCTATAAGTTTGTGATATAGTTTAGTTATAAAACAAATTTAAAAAATAATCAAGAAAAAGGAGATAAAGATGTATTATATAGGTGTCGATCTAGGGACTTCTTCCGTAAAACTTGTACTCATGGAACACACAGGAAAGATAGTTAAAGTACTATCCAAAGAATATCCAATTAGCTCTCCGAAAGAATTATGGTCCGAACAAAATCCGATGGATTGGTATGAACAGTCAGTGAAGGGGATTCAAGAATTAACTTCTGGGATTGATAAAGAAGCAATTGGTGGAATAAGTTTTGGTGGACAGATGCATGGTCTAGTTATCTTAGATGATAAGGATCAAGTGTTACGACCTGCAATTTTGTGGAATGATGGTCGTACCCAAAAAGAATGTGATTATCTCAACGAGACCATTGGGCGTAAAAAGATAGTGAGCTATACTGGTAATATGGGGTTTACTGGCTTTACGGCACCAAAGCTTTTATGGTTAAAGGAGCATGAACCAGAAATTTTTAGTAAGATACATAAAATTATGCTTCCAAAGGATTATCTCATTTATCGATTTACCAATATACATGCAACGGATGTTTCAGATGCTTCTGGTATGTTATTATTCGATGTGCAACATAAATGTTGGTCGAAGGAAATGATGGAGATTATCGGAGTCAGCGAAGAGAAATTAGCAAAAGTATTTGAAAGCTATGAGGTGGTTGGAACACTTTCTGAACAGGCAGCGAAGGAGCTATTATTACCAACAAGCGTGAAGGTAATCGCAGGTGCTGGGGATAATGCAGCAGGAGCAATTGGAACAGGAACGATTGAACATGGTATGTGTAGTCTTTCTCTTGGAACCTCAGGAACGGTATTTATAGCATCAGATACTTATGAAGTTGGTGATAATAATACTCTTCACAGTTTTGCGCATGCGAATGGAAAGTACCATTTCCTTGGTTGCATGCTAAGCGCTGCAAGTGCCAATCGATGGTGGTTAGAACAAATCTTAGATACCAATGACCATGCAAAAGAGCAAGAGCCGATTATTAAATTGGGAGAGAATCATGTATTCTTTTTACCATACCTTTCTGGTGAACGTACTCCTCATAACAACCCATATGCCAAGGGAGCTTTTCTTGGATTAACAATGGATACCAAACGTCATATGATGACGCAAGCGGTATTAGAAGGGGTTGCTTACGGATTAAGAGATGCCGTTGAGATCGCACGTTCCTTTGGAATTAAGATTGATCGAGTTCGTATCACCGGTGGCGGTGCAAAGAGTAAGCTTTGGTGTGAAATGATTGCTAATATTATGAATGTGACTGTGGATAGAGTGGCATGTGAAGAAGGTCCAGGCTATGGAGCAGCTATCTTAGCAGCCGTTGGTTGTGGCGAGTTTACCTCCGTAGAAGAGGCTGCAAAACAGCTTGTTCAGGTAACCGAGTCCATTGAACCAACGAAAGAGCTTGTTGAAAAATATGAAGTGCTTTATCAGAAGTTCATAGCAATGTATCCAGCAGTTAAAAATCTAGTATAGTAAGTTTGTAGGAAAGAAGTGGTTGTTACAACATTCAAAGGAATGCTGTGATAGCCACTTTTTTGTATATAGTTGACGGAGTGTGGTACAATGGTAAGAGATTAAAATGTACAAATCGTGAGAGAACATAGAAAGCAGGGTTTGAATGGAAGCATATACTGGATTTGCTTATGTTTATGATGAATTTATGGATAATGTACCGTATGATGACTGGACCGAGTATGTCGTTGGTTTGTTAAAGGAATATGGAGTTCAGGAAAATAGTTTATTGCTTGAATTAGGATGTGGGACGGGTAGCATGACTCGAAGACTTGTAAGCCGAGGTTATGACATGATTGGAGTTGATTACTCGGAGGACATGTTAGAAATCGCTAGAGAAAAAGACTTCGAGGAAGGGCTTTCCTATGGGCAGATTTTATATCTAAATCAAGATATGAGAGAGTTTGAATTATTCGGGACGGTTGCAGCAGTGGTCAGTATCTGCGACAGTATGAATTATATTACGGATAAAGAGGATTTAAAAAAAGTATTTCAGCTTGTGAATAATTACCTCGATACGAGAGGAGTATTTATCTTTGATTTGAATACGGTTCATAAGTATCGTGACATACTAGGTGAGACAACAATTGCCGAAAACCGTGAGAATGCAAGCTTTATCTGGGAGAATTATTATGATCAAGAGAGTATGATCAATCAGTATGATATCACAATCTATAATAAAGTAGAGCTTGAGTTAGAGGATGAGAAAGAGCAGACATCATTGTACGAAAGAATGGAAGAATCACATTATCAGAGAGCTTACGAACTTAATGATATCATACAGTTAATTCAGGAAGCAGGGATGGAATATGTGACAGCCTATGATGCACTGACACGAAATGCTCCGAATGAATTAAGTGAGCGAATTTATGTCATTGCCAGGGAAAAGAAACAGGACAATAAGTTTTATACAGACGAAGTGATAGATCGATAAGAGGTGGAAATATGTCAGATTATATAGTAAGAGCAACAGCAGCAAACAATCAGATTCGTGCATTTGCATGTACCGGTAGAGATCTAGTGGAATATGCAAGAAATGCGCACAATACAAGTCCAGTCGTAACTGCTGCGCTTGGTCGCCTATTGATGGGTGGAGCGATGATGGGTAGCATGATGAAAGGTGAGAATGATTTATTAACATTAAAGATAAATTGTAGTGGACCAATTAAGGGACTTACCGTGACAGCGGACTCTAAGGCGAATGTCAAGGGATATGCCTACCAACCACAAGTCAATCTCCCACCCAGCAAATTAGGGAAACTTGATGTTGGTAAAGCTTTAGATCTTGGTGTATTAAGTGTTATCAAGGATATGGGATTAAAGGACCCTTATGTGGGACAAGTTGATTTACAGACAGGTGAAATTGCAGAAGATTTAACCTACTATTTTGCTGCCTCAGAGCAAGTTCCATCCTCAGTAGCACTTGGTGTCTTAATGAATCGTGACAATACAGTGCGTTGTGCAGGTGGTTTCATTCTTCAGTTATTGCCGTTTGCAGAAGAAGAGGTAATTAGTAAATTAGAGCAACGAATTGGTGAGCTTCATTCCATTACATCAATGTTAGATCAGGATATGACACCAGAGATGATTCTTGAACATGTACTTGGGGACTTTGGTCTTGAGATTTTAGATAAGATTCCAACAAAGTTTAGCTGCAATTGCTCCAAAGAACGAGTAGAAAAGGCTTTAATTAGTATTGATAAAAAAGACATTGAAGAGATGATTGCAGATGGGAAGTCTATTGAAGTAAACTGTCATTTTTGTAATCA
>JAEZKD010000077.1 GCA_023415655.1 Bacillota bacterium
GCCTAGTACTAAAGGGGTTATCGTATACTTCAAGAAGCTTTTTAGATCGGTTTCGTTCATCATTTTTTTCTCCAATCGAAACTAGTCTGAAAAGAGAGGCAGAAAACATCGGGATATATTTAAGAGAGGTTCAGTTTCAAAATATTGTATGGAAGGGAAATCGTATGCTAAAAATAGAAATTGATGTTGGAAAAGTGAATTATGATATCTTACTCAATACTTATTTACCATCTATTATGAACTTACTAAAAAGTAAAGATACCAAAGCATCGAAAGCATTAAAGGCACTGGAACAGATACATGGAATGCCTCAAAAACTTTTATATAGTATGCTTGATAGCTTTACGGAGGAAGAGAAAGAACAGATGCTCGTAAGCCTTTTTGGAATCTACAAAGAAGATATTCTACAGATGATTATGAAGCAGCAGATTCCAATTGATGTGGCTGAGGTAAAAGTTACGAAGGAATAGAACAAAGCATAAATCTTAGATCAAAAAAGGATTTATGCTGGGAATATACGTTAGAAGTAATTGTTTGTATAGCAAGAAATATTGGTTGTATTCTGTTAGGTAATCCTTAAGAATACAACCATTTATCATGTAGAAAAATTTATATTCTTTGATCTTTTTTAATAATTAGGTGCTTACATCAGTGTTCCCAAAATCAGAAGCCCATAGGTCGCAAGAAAAATGAGAAGTGTAATTTTAAATACGAATCTTAGCCAACGCTCAAAGGAGATTCGTCCAATGGCTAAGGCAGCCATTACTATGGAGCTTGTTGGGGTAAATAAATTCAAAACGCCAGAAGCAGACTGATAAATCGTGACTACCATTTCTCGACTTACACCTGAAAAATCAGCCAGTGGAGCCATGATTGGAGTTGTTAGTGTCGCAAGTCCAGTCGTAGAGGGAATTAAGAAGGACAGTGGGAGATAAAGAAGGTACGTTACGGTCATGAAAGTAATTGAACCAACTCCGGTCAGTGCCTTTTCTCCCCAATATAATATGGTGTCTGTGATATGGCCGTTGTTCATAATGATCGTGATACCTCGAGATAGTCCCATAATCAGTGCGACACCAACCATCTCAGAAGCACCCTCAACAAAATATTGAACAATCTCGCTTTCATGAAAACGATACAAAACACCAATGAGTATGGCACTTACCAAAAAGAGAGCCGAAAGCTGTGGGAACCACCAGCCTAGGGTTGGTAGGAAGTAAATATCAAGATCAGCAAAGGGGATCACAGAGTAAATCATAATCAAAAAGGTAAGGACAAATAGGGTTAATGCTACCTTTTGTTTTGCAGTCATGCGTATACTTTGAGTACCTTCTGCTTCCATAGAAAAATGAGCTTGGTTTTCTTTGTATTGATCATAAACAATCGAGGTGCTCGGATCTTTTCGAACTCGTTCCCCATATCGCATGACGTAGATAATCCCAAGTACTAACATGACAATTAGTATGATGATTCGAAGAAGAATACCATCACCAAGGGACACGCCAACAAAACCAGACGCAATTCCTGTAGCAAAAGGATTCACTGTAGATCCAAGAGTACCTATTCCAGCACCCAGTAAAATTACTGCAACCGCCGTCATTGAGTCATATCCAGCAGCGATGAACACTGGAAGTAAGAGAGGATAAAATGCAATGGTTTCTTCTGCCATTCCAAAGCTTGTTCCACCTAGGGCAAAGATGGTCATTAAAATTGGTATCATATATTTTTCTCTCCCATGGAAGGTGTGAACGATATTGCCGATTCCAGCATGGATTGCACCAGTTTTCATCACAATTCCAAGAAAACCACCGACCATAAAGAGGAAGGCTGCAATTTCTATGGCATCAATTAAGCCTGTAATCGGTGCTAACGCAACGTCTGCTAGACCTTGCTGATTTTGCTCTATGGTATGGTAGCTTCCGGTAATTGGTTGCCCTGTAAAAGCATCATACTCGTATTGACCTGCAGGAATGACCCATGTTAATACCGCTACGATGAGTATGATAAGAAACATAATTGTATATGCTGATGGCATTTTCCATTTTTTCATAATGCGCCTCCAAAGTTCAATAATCATATTGTGATACGAATTTGTGAACTTATTCGCACGGAGATTGCTTTGGGATACGAATCTAAAAACTTGTTTAGGAATGGTGTAATAAGTTAAGATATGGTACAATAAGTTTGAAAAATATGTAAAGATAACCTCATGAGACTAAGTACAGTTCTTTTGGTGAGTATAAGGAGGAATGAATATGTTTTGCTCTAATTGTGGGAAACAAATCGAGGAAAATAAGAAGTTCTGCTGCTATTGCGGTACACCAATTCAAAGGCAAGACTTAAGAGACCAAGGAATTTCAATGGAGCAAGGAACAAATGAAACGTTGAAGCAAGAGGAAGAAAATCAAGAAGTAAGACAACAAGTAAGACAAGAAGAAAGGCAAGAAGAAAGACAGGAAGCTAGACAAGAGGTAAAACAAGAAGTTAGGGAAGATTTACCAGGGGAGCAAGTAACCATTCTAGATCATCCATTGCATCATTCTGAACCCAAGCAAAATAAAAAGGGAAAGAAGTGGATGATCCTTGTAAGTTCATTGATTGGAACTCTCATCCTTGTAGCAATTCTGTTGTTTGGAATTCGTTTTATCAATCATAAAAATGCATTATCTTCTTTTAAAGAAGCTATTGCTGGTTTTGAGACTTATTATCAAAGTAATACACTTGGAATCTATGATGAGGATTATCATCAATTATTGTTACAGAGTAAAACGGTTATAGAAAAAAAGCAATATAGCAAAATGGATGAACTTGTGGAGTCGTTGGAGAATTTGAAGCTACAAGTAGGCAAAGCACAAGAAGAAGTAGCTAAAATAACGAACATAGCAATTCAATATCAATCATTTACCAATGATTATAAAATCCCAACAATGTATGAAGAAGAATACAAAAAGAAGTGTGAAATGTTAGAGCAACAGCTGCAGCGATTGGATGCTGAGAGTGCTAAGAACACTAGCTCTGAGCTAGATACAATGGTGAAGATGATAAAAGAAATCAATCGTGAATTTGAAGGTTACATAAATCAATTTGATACATATCGCATCGCAGGGGATGAATTAATTTTTTCAAAGGAACAAGAGCGAACATATCAGCAATACATCGATGAATATAACACTGCGATTCAGGATATGGATCAAGATGCTTGTAAGACAGTGAATGATCTGTTAACAGAATATATGTCATTACTGACTGCAGCAAGTAAAGAAATTGTGAGCAATTCAAAAAATGATGTGATCTCACTATATTCCTCTGCTCTTTATCAATTATTAGAGCCTGAAGTTGAACAATCAACGCTTTTTGAGAAAGAAGTGGAGCAGCTTTGTCTGGAAGAAAAGTACCGTTCTGCGAAAGCTAAAATAGATGAGTGGTATATTTATCTCGTTCAAAAGGCATATCCAACTGCATTTTTACAGTTAAGTCAAGTGGATATGTCAGAGTATCCATTGGTTAAGCTCTATCTCAATTTTTATGACGACTTTGGAGAAACGATTAAAATAAGTGATTATAGCCTTTTTATCGTTAAGGAAAAGCTAGATGAAGCTACCTACGTCGACCAAGAAATATTAAAAGCATCCATTTTAGATGAGATGGAGAATTTAAATGTTAATTTGGTTGCGGATGTCAGCGGTAGTATGCAAGATCAATTTTATACTGTTATGAATGTCATGAAGAATTTTTTGAATACCATGCAATTTAATATTGGCGACAAAGCCTCTATTATATCATTTTCGGATGAAGTTGATGCAAACATTTCATTTACCAATGATTACAATAGGTTAGTAACTACCATTGATGATCTGACTATGGGGAATATGACAGCCCTATACGATGCCTTATACGTCGCAATTCTTCAGACCGCACAACAAAATGGAGCAAAATGTATTATGGCTTTTACTGACGGGCAAGACAATGTTAGTTCTTGTAGTCGTGAGACAATCATAGAATTGGCCAATCGATATCATATTCCGATCTATATTATTGGAATTGGTTCCGGAATTGATGCAGGTAGTTTAGAGCTTATCGCAACAAGTACGGGAGGATATTATCATAATGTCTATGATGTATGGGATATGCAAGATATTTATAATGACATTTTCCGTAAACAAAAGGAGTTATATTTCCTCGAGTATAAGACGCAGTTACCGGAGGATCAATTGGAAGACAATGTAAGTGTTTATGTTGATTATAATGGTGAGGATATTGCTGCAAGTACTGAATTTACCTTTGTTCCGGGAATTTTATTAGAAGCAGTTACGTCTCATGCGTATGATATCGATGGATTTGTGTTTGGGGATAGTGATTCTAGATACTTAACAGCAGCTGATTTGGAAGGATTAACGAAAGAAGAATTAAGAATCGCTCGGAATGAAATTTATGCAAGACGTGGACGTAAATTCAAGGATCAGATGCTACAAGATTATTTTAATTCTCAATCTTGGTATGTAGGCACGATAGCCCCAGATGAATTTTCAGAGGACTATTTCAATGATTATGAGAAAGCAAATGCTTACTTTATTAAGGATTATGAGCGATTGCATGGATTTATTCAATGACACAGAGTTGGGTGAACTATTAAGTATTGATCAATGATACTTGGATATAAAATTAAGAAGCAAAGGATAGGATTATGAGTCTAAAATTGAGAGCAAGGGTAACGGCAATCTGTTGTATTAGCTTTTTATTTATCTTAGCAGGATGCAACCATGAAGCAACAAAGAAAGGTGTGGATGAAACAAAGGAGATGGTGCTTACAATGACAACGGCTCCAACACAAGCAGTTACAAAAGCAGTAACTCCAACGCCAGAACCTACTTTAACAGAAATCAAAGAAGAACCTACACCTACTCCTGGGAGTGAATTAAATCAATCATCAACTATACTACAAACGTTTGAGGATACTTTTGTATATACGAATGGAAGTGTGAATGTTCGAGCTCTTGATTGCATAGATGCTGAATTGATTGGTGTGACGAAGAAGTATATGAGATTGGAATTGTTACAACAATTATCAAGTGGTTGGAGTAAGGTTGTATTTGAGGAGACCGAAGCATATATTCGCAATGATCTTTTATTATCAGAAGAAGAATACCTACTAACCATAGAAATTGACCCTGATATCATTGTGGAAACACAACCATCAGAAGCAACACAAGAAAACAACTTTGTTATAGTGATTGATGCAGGGCACCAATCAAAAGGGAATTACGAGAAAGAACCTATAGGACCTGGTGCAACCGAGATGAAAACCAAAGTCTCCTCTGGAACCACAGGAAAATATAGCGGTGTGCCTGAGTATGAATTAAATTTGACAGTAGCTCTCAAGTTAAAAACTGAGTTACAGTATCGAGGTTATGAAGTCATTATGATTCGTGAAACTCATGATGTTAATATTAGTAATTCAGAACGTGCAGCAGTGGCTAACGAAGCGAACGCTGATGCTTTTATTCGAATACATGCTGATGGTTCTGATAATAGTGCTGCTCAAGGAGCAATGACTATTTGTCAGACCAAGAATAATCCATACAATGCTGCTTATTATAGTGCATCGAAACTGTTATCGGAAAAAGTGTTACAGGGAATTGTAACAGAGACCGATGCTAAGGACCGTGGGGTATGGGAAACCGATACCATGAGTGGAATTAACTGGTGTAACGTACCGGTTACCATAGTTGAAATGGGGTTCATGACAAATAAAACAGAAGACTTACTATTACAAACGGAGGAGTATCAAAATAAAATGGTTCAAGGGATAGCCAATGGCATTGATGCTTACTTGTTAAATTAACTTATACGATATAAAAATAAAACCCTAAGGAGTGAATCATTTATGATAATCGATTTTGATAAGCGAACAGAGAGTGTACTTCCCCAATTTAATGGTGGTATAAAAGAATTCAGGGCAAATATCATGCAAGATGAGAATAATAAAATGCTACGTGGAAAACTTGAACCAGGGGCTTCGATTGGCCTACATACTCACGAGAATACCAGTGAGATTATCTATATCTTAGAGGGTAAAGGAAAAGTGATTTGTGATGGAGAAATGGAACGTGTAGAGGCAGGTTTATGCCATTACTGTCCTAAGGGGCATGCTCATAGTCTAATCAATGATAGTGAGGAAGATCTCATATTTTTTGCAGTAATTCCAGTACACGAGTAAAAGAAAGTTGTTTTATAGTCTTTTTAAAACTTCCCTTGAAATGTTATTCCGCTAACATTCAAGGGAAGTCACACTTTGTTCATTAATTACAATTTCTAGGAAATAAAACATAGTTTATCTGTCGATTTAGTAGTTTTTTTTATACAGGTATGGAAATTTATAGAAGATATGGTATAATAAGGGACGTAAACATACAGTAATGAGAAAAGATAGTATAGTTATACCGAGGAAGAAGGAGGAAGAATTATGGAAATCTATGATATCTCACAGGAACTGTTTACCTGTCGAGTATTTCCAGGAGATGAACGTCCAAAATATGAAAAAGCAATGGATATAAAACGAGGAGATATTTGTAATTTAACTGTATTACATATGTGTGCTCATAATGGTACACATGTCGATGCTCCTTATCATTTTATTGATCGTGGAAAAACAATTGACCAAATTGATTTATCAAGAGTGATTGGAGAGTGTACTGTAGTGGAACATGAGGGTATACTTACCAGAGCAGATGTTTGTCGGATTATGTTAAATGCAAAGAAAAGAATTCTATTAAAAGGGAATGTGGTTGTATCATTAGAAGCAGCACAGGAATTTAATCAGTTTGGAGTATTATTGGTTGGAAATGAGTCACAGACTGTGGGGCCGGAAGATTCACCGATGCAGGTACATCTCGAACTTTTAGGCAGTGAAGTTATATTGCTAGAAGGAATTAACTTATCGAATGTATCGGAAGGAGACTATATTCTTTTTGCAGCTCCATTAAATCTTGGTGGGGCAGATGGTGCACCTTGCCGTGCAGTATTAGTACGATTATAGAAAGGGATAAGAATATGTTTGAGATGAAGCCAGAATATATGACAGGGATTACAATGATTGATGAGGAACATACAAGACTTTTTGAATTAGGAAATCAGCTATATGATTTATTAAGCAATGAATTTATTCCTGATAAGTACGATTACATCGTAGAAGTAATTGATGGTTTAAAAGAATACGCTCAAAAACATTTTCAGGATGAAGAAGAATATATGAGGAGTATTAATTATAAGCGCTTTTTCTCTCATAAAATTGAACATCAAGCGTTCTTAGAGAAGGTAGGGGATTTCAACCTAGATAGTATTGATGAAGATCAAAAACGTGTCTGTTTAGATTTACTTAGTTTTGTAAGCGACTGGCTAAATGACCATATCCTCGGGAACGATGTATTAATAGGAAAATGATGTAAGAGTTACAGGGTTACGAATGGAATCGATGACAGATTAGAACACTGGTTGAACATTACAGCCTTGTAGTGGCTGGATTCGAATGGATAAACAAACAGAGACACACAAAAGATTGGTGTATGCCAGTCTTTTTGTTTGCACTTTTTTACCCAGATTGGAGAGGGAAATTTATTACTGACCACTCCAAACGCCCCAGTTCATAATTAATTATGTTTGACTGCTTGCTAATTATGGTAATATATGGTATAAAATAGGAAACGTCGGAAATACATCAAAGAATGAGAGCTGGCTATGTGCATTGACGACAACACAGCAGATGAATATTGAGGTAAGTAATTATTCCAGTTATCAATCGGACAACAGTTGCTAATAATTGCAGATAAAAAAATGGAACATTTTTAAATATTATGTAGATTGGAGCGGATTATGATTGAAATTAATAATGTAGTTAAGTTTTATGGTGCTGGTGAAAATGCAACACAGGCTTTAAAAGGTGTATCGCTTACAATTGGAGATGGAGATTTTACGGTACTTCTTGGTGCCTCTGGATCTGGGAAGTCTACATTATTACATGTTGCTTCTGGCTTAGAATACCCGAACAACGGCACAGTTGTATATGATGGACAAGATATTACAGCCTTAGCGGATAAAGAACTTACGAAGTTTCGTAAAATGAATATTGGATTTATTTTTCAGCAATATTATCTGCTGCCAAACCTCAGTGTGGATAAAAATATTAAACTGGGAGCAGATTTAGCTGGTAATCGTGAATATCGTGATATTATAGAAGCAGTCGGCCTTAGCGACAAGATTAATAAATTTCCGTCCGAACTTAGCGGAGGTGAGCAACAGAGAGTTTCTATAGCAAGAGCCTTAGCAAAGAAGCCCAAAGTGTTGTTTTCAGATGAACCTACTGGAGCGTTGGATGAGGATACTGGCAGACAGGAACTAGATTATATATGTACTCTTCAGAAAGATTTAGGTTTTTCACTTATTATGGTTACCCATAATACAAACATTGCAGAAATGGCCAATTCAGTTGTTAAAATGAACAGTGGGAAAATTTCTCAGACACTTGTTAACAACAAGCAAAAAACTGCTTATGAAATAGGATGGTGAGCATATGGTGATTCGTCCGAAAGACACATTAAAGTTAGTTGGCATCCTTATTATGTGTTCTTGTGCAGTACTTATATGCACTCTATTTTTAAATTATAATATGGATTTGATACGTGTGAAAGAACTTATTACTAATCAGCACATCAGGGTTTTATATGATAATACTTTATTATCTGGAAAGGCAATCAGTGCAGTGGCTGGTGGGGTCCTGTTACTGACTACGGTTGTTATGTTATTCTTCTACATAAGACATTACATAGATGTTCATAAACCGGAGCTTGGGATATTAAAAGCAATCGGATACTCAAATATGAAAATCGCTAAGAGCTTTTGGATTTTTGGCTTGAGTGTTTTTGTGGGAACATCCATAGGTTTTGCATCTGCTTTTTTATTAATGCCTGTATTTTATAAAAATATGAATCATGAGGGGATACTACCTGATATACCAATTCATTTTAATCCTGTATTGGCTATTTATCTGATAATTCTTCCTACATTAGGATTTTCTCTTCTTTCAGTCTTATATAGCTATCGGAAGTTGTTGCTGCCATCTCTTGAACTGATACGAGGGTATATTAAGACTAAACCGAAAAAAAGAGCAAAGCAGGATAAAAATCATACTGAAAAGTCCTTTTTGCAGGAAATGAGAATAAGTACGGTAAGAAGTCGCTATTCGCTTGTTTTCTTTATTGTTTTTTCATCATTATGCTATGCATCAATTACTCAAATGTCACTTAGTGTTTTAGGAATTACTGGTAGAATGATGGCAGTAATGATTTTTATCATAGGAATAGTGCTTTCTTTTACCACTTTGTTTCTCGCAATTACTACTGTAATGAAGCAGAACACCAAAGAAATAGCAATAATGAGGGTATATGGTTATACTAACAAAGAATGTAAAGTTGCAATACTAAACGGCTATCGCCCAGTTGCCTATATTGGTTTTTTTATTGGTACGGTATATGAATATATACTTCTTAAGGCAATGTTTTCAATGTTCTATAATCAGAGTGCAGTAGAAGTGCCGAAACATAAATTTAATTTTCCTGAATTTATTATTTCATTGATTTCTTTTGTATTTCTTTATGAAATTATCACAAGGGTTTATGCTGCTAAAATCAAAAAAATATCCCTGAAAGAGATTATGCTTAGTGAGGGGTAAAAGCTCTATACGAATTATCCTTTTTCTGAGAGCTTTAGCGATACAATGGATTTAATAAAGACTCAGGGTGAAATGACAAGAGCTTTCCTAAAAGATATTGTGATTGGATATGCGTTTACCATCGCAGCTTCCTTTACCTTAATTCGTAATGCATTGAAGGGGGAAAAATAGCAAAAAAAGTAAGGAAAGTCTGCCTATTCCTTTGCATTTTTATTTGGTGTGCATATAATAATACAACAAATAAATAAAGGAAGTATAGAATGGGTATTAATCAGCCAAATAATCATGCAAATAAAGTATCCTGTACTCAAAGAGGTGGATGTAATTGTAACCAAAGAAATTCAATTCGGGTATCGGATGCAGTCATTGATGAAATAACGTCAGATTCAAGAAATTGGTTTGTTACGATCACATATAGAGATACACAAGGGTCAGGACGTGGACAGAATCAGACCGTACGACTTGTAGTATCAAGAGATACAAGAATTCTCGATGAAAATGGGAGAAACATTCCACCAAATAGCTTAGAAAGAGGAATGATTGTAGATGCAGTATTTTCTTCAGCATGGACAATGAGTATTCCACCACAAGCACAGGCATTTCAGATTCGTGTCGTATCAAGACCAAGAAGAAGTGATGTTACAGTAGGCAGAGTGGTACAAAATGATTGTAGAAATCAATTTATCATGGTTCTTACGAATAACAATTCAAGAGTTCGTTTTAATGTTAATGCGGAAACAAGAATTGTAGGTCCATTTGGTATTCCACTTACCATATGTGATTTAATACCAGGCTTACAGGTTCGTGTGGAACATGCAACCTTTATGACAGCTAGTATTCCTCCGCAGACGACAGCTTTTGTAATACAGGTCATTCACTAAAGAATCCTTCGGCTGAAAAGGTAATAAAAAGTGCTGTTATGTTCTAAAAACTTTGTTGAGGTGAGTTGATATAGAAAAGACATTTGGACGCTTTCGGGCATTCAGATGTCTTTTTTTGTAGGAGGATGCTTAACAAAGTAGGATCTCTGAAAATAAACTTTCGAAATTTCTCGAAAACTTTTAAATAATATATTGGATATTTTTCGAAAACATGGTAAAATTTAGTGGTAAGTTTATTACATCATACCAACACGGGAGGTTTTTATGAAAAGAAAGATGATGGAAAAACTGCTGTCGCTAATCATGGTGTTTACAATGCTTGTTTCTATCGTTACGGCGTTACCAGAAAACAAGCTTGTCGCTGATGCAGCAGAGAACTCAACACTGATTGTACACTATCAACGTACGGATGGAGATTACACAGGATGGAATCTATGGGTATGGAACGATGGTGAAGCTGGAAGAGAGATTAAGTTTTCAGATGAAGATGATTTTGGGAAAATAGGTATCTTTCAAATCAGTAAGGAAGTTGAGAATTTTGGATTCATTGTACGACTCAATGAATGGGAGATGAAAGACATTGAAGTGGACCGATTTGCTACTTGTGTGAATGGAGTGGCAGAAATTTGGGTCACAGAAGGCCAAGAGGAGATTAAAACCCAAGCTCCTGCTGGATATTCGGCCTACGATATGGAAGCTGCAAAGCAAGAAAAGGTGAAGGAAGCGACAAGTGAAGGTGGTTTGAAGGTAACACTTCACTATCATCGTTTTGACTCTTATGATGGATGGAATCTTTGGGTATGGCCAAAAGATGGAGAAGGAACTTCATATGAGTTTCAAGGGGAGGATGAATACGGGAAGTACTTAACGGTATCGGTTCCAGAGGATACCAGTGAGCTTGGCTTTATAGTAAGACTGAATGACTGGGATGCAAAGGATACCGATGCCGATCGTTTTTTTGATTTGAAGAATGCAGAAAAAGACAGCAACGGAGCAATACATATTTACTTACTACAAAATGATGTAAATGTTTATGCAAAACGAGAAGAGGTTGATTTATCACCAAAATTTTTACAGGCATATTTTCCACACAATAAGGAAATTGTCATTCAGACAACGGTTCCCTTTGATACTTCTGATGAGTCTATCAAGGAAAAGTTTCAAGTACTCGACGAGAACCAAGTGTCATATCCAATCATGAAGATTTGGTCCAGGGACTTAGGTGTTGTAAATACAGCTTCGATTATTATGGAGGAGAAGCTACCACTTTCACATTCCTATACTGTTACACTAGAAGGCTATGGAGAGATAGTTGTCAGTATGGGACAAGCGTTTGATACGGAAGAATTCACCAGTGAATTCACTTATACTGGAGATGATCTTGGTATGACCTATACCAAGGAACAGACCAAATTACGTGTCTGGGCTCCAACTGCTGCCAAGGTAAATGTCAATCTTTACTCCAAAGGAGAGGGAGATAATCTGATTGAAAGTAAGCCAATGACTAAGGATATCAATGGAACCTGGGTGATTACACTGACTGGAGATTATCAGGGAGTGTATTATACCTATTCAGTTACGGTAGGACAGGAAACGAATGAAGCTGTGGATCCATATGCAAGAACCACTGGTGTCAATGGAGATCGAGGTATGATTCTTGATTTGAAGGCTACGAATCCTGAGGGCTTTGAGGCAGATCAAAAACCAGAATTTGTTCAAACTACGGATGCTATTATTTATGAACTGCACGTTCGAGATCTGACCAGTGATTCAGAATCTAATAGTAGCTATCCTGGTAAATTCTTAGCCTTTACCGAGACTGGAACCAAGAATTCCAAAGGGCTTTCCACAGGACTTGATCATATGAAGGAGTTAGGGATTACACATGTGCATCTGCTTCCTTCTTATGATTTTGCTACTGTTGACGAGAGTAAATTAGACTCCAATCAGTTTAATTGGGGATATGATCCTAAGAATTATAACGTACCGGAAGGTTCTTATTCTTCGAATCCTTTTGAGGGAGAAGTTCGTGTGAAGGAATTTAAGCAGATGGTACAGTCTCTTCATGCGAATGGAATCCGTGTTGTAATGGATGTTGTATATAATCATACTTATTCTGCAGTGGATTCTAATTTTAATAAGATCGTACCAGATTACTATTATCGTAAGGATGGAGATACCTTCTCCAATGCCTCAGGGTGTGGCAATGAAACAGCCTCAGAACGTGCAATGATGCGTAAATTTATCATTGATTCTGTCGTTTATTGGGCAACCGAGTATCATATCGATGGGTTCCGTTTTGATTTGATGGGAATTCATGATATTGAGACAATGAATGCTGTGAGAGAGGCACTAGATAAGGTGGATCCAACGATTCTTATCTATGGTGAGGGCTGGACAGCAAGTACCTCCACCCTAGCTGAATCAAAACGTGCCTTGAAAAAATTCACCTATAAGCTAAATCGTATAGCAGCATTTAGTGACGATATACGTGATGGTATCAAAGGAAGTGTATTTAATGCCTTAGAAAAGGGATTTGCAACTGGTGCAACAAATCTAGAAGAGAGCATTAAATTCGGTGTAGTAGCGGCAACAAATCATAGTCAGGTGGATTACTCTAAGGTGAATTATAGTAAGGAATTCTGGGCTGGCGAACCAGGTCAAAGCATTAATTATGCCTCTGCACATGACAATATGACACTTTGGGATAAGATCAATACTTCGAATGCAGAAAATTCTTATGAAGATAAAGTTGCAATGAATAATTTATCAGCTGCAATTGTATTAACGTCTCAAGGAATTCCATTCTTTCAAGCAGGAGAAGAGATGCTTCGAACGAAACCAAGTGCAACGGTAGAGGGGGCATTTGATGAAAACAGTTATAAATCGCCTGATTCTACTAATAGCTTAAAGTGGGGAAATAAAGAAAATGTCTCTGAGGTAGTTTCCTACTACCAAGGACTGATTGCTTTCCGTAAATCACATGCTTCGTTACGTATGACAACGACCGAAGAAATCAATCAATATCTGTCTTTTTTTGATACTGGACATGAGAATGTTGTGGCTTATACGATTGATGCAGCTGCTGACCGTGTAAATAATGAGCGTCTGTGCATTATCTACAATGCAAATACTGAACCAATCAATGTAACGATACCAGATGGGAATTGGGGTGTCTACATCAATAAGGAAATAGCGGGAACCAATGAAATTGCAACAATTGACAATGGTAGTGCTACGGTAGATGGAATCTCTTGTATGGTTTTGGTGCAAAAAACAATTCCATCCAATGATTCAGATACGTCTATTGAAAACTCACCAGCAGTTGAAGCGGTAAATGCTTCGGTAAAGGATGATCAGGTTAAAACTGCGATTATTATCCTAAGTATTGTATTAGTATTATTAATTGTTGGAATCATCATAATTATGAAGCTTCGCAAGAAAAAACAATAATCAAAAGAAAGATAAAAAAGCGCATAATTAAATTAATTATGCGCTTTTTTACATGTTCAAAATAAGAAGTTTCTAGAAAAATTGCTCACCAAGACCGTAATGTTCAACGACATAGTCAATGTCTTTGTCACCACGACCACTGAGTGACACAAGGATGGAGCCTTGCTTCATTTCCTTTGCACGTTTCATAGCATATGCAACAGCATGAGAGCTTTCAATGGCTGGGATGATACCTTCGAAACGAGATAGCTTAAAGAAAGCATTCATTGCTTCTTCATCATCAATGACATCGTATTGTATACGGCCAAGATCACGTAAGAATGCATGCTCTGGACCAACGGATGGATAATCAAGTCCACTTGCGATGGAGTAGACAGGTGCTGGTTCTCCATTTTCATCCTTTAACATAATACTTTCAAAGCCATGCATCACTCCCTTTTCACCATATGTCATGGAAGCAGCATGATCACCTAGTGTCTTACCACGGCCAAGAGGTTCGATACCAACGATTTCCACTGGATCTTCTAAGAATGGAATGAACATACCAGCTGCATTACTACCACCACCAACACAGGCACAGACTACATCAGGTAAGAATCCTGTCATTTCTTTGAATTGATCTTTTGCTTCATATCCTATGACAGATTGGAAATCACGAACCATCAATGGAAATGGGTGTGGACCTAGTGCAGAACCAATGCAGTAAATGGAATCTTTATAGTTTTTTGCGTAAGATTCAAATGCAGAATCTACCGCTTCCTTTAATGTTTTTAACCCATGAGTAACTGGTACAACTTTCGCTCCAAGAATTTTCATTCGTGTCACATTGGGTGCTTGTTTGGCGATATCAACTTCGCCCATATGTATCTCACATTCTAATCCGAAGAAGGCAGCAGCAGTAGCTAATGCAACCCCATGCTGGCCAGCACCTGTTTCTGCAATCAAGCGTTTTTTACCCATGAACTTAGCTAAGAGACCTTCCCCCATACAGTGATTTAGCTTATGCGCTCCTGTATGATTGAGATCTTCACGTTTTAGATAAATTTGACAATTACCGATTTCTCTGCTCAATCGTTCACAGTGATAAACTGGGGTAGGACGACCTTGGAATTCTTTACGGATTCGTCGTAATTCACTGATAAATTGAGATGAATGACATATGGTCTGATAGGCATCTGTGATTTCTTCAAATGCTTGTTCTAATTCATTGGATAGATAAGCACCACCATATGGCCCGAATCTTCCGTTTTTATCAGGATAATTCTTAAGGTAAGTTCTATAATCCATAATAATCTCTCCTTTGGAATTGAAATTTAATATATTTTAACAAAGTAAAGAGGAAAAGTAAAGTAGAGAAGAAACATTCCTTTTTTACGAAAGAAAAAACACAAGCATTGACTTTTTAATCCTCTTAAGGTATGATACGATGTTTTAGAATGATAATTTTGATCAGTGAGACAATGGAGAAAAATAGAAATGCCAATGAAAATAATCATATCACCAGCGAAGAAGATGGTGGAAAATACGGATGATTTTAAAATTGAGAGTTTACCTGCGTTATTAACACGTGCAATTGAGATATTGACATACTTAAAACATTTAGATTATGATAACCTTAAGCAACTTTGGAAATGTAACGATGAACTTGCGAAGTTAAATTATGAACGAGTTCAGAACATGGAACTTACTAAGTTGTTAACACCAGCGATCGTAGCTTATCAGGGGATTCAATATCAATATATGGCACCACAGGTGATGGAGAAAGAGGAGCTAGAGTATCTTTCCAGTCATCTATGTATCCTATCTGCATTGTATGGAGTATTACGTCCGTTTGACGGTGTTACCCCATATCGTCTTGAGATGCAGGCAAAGGCTTCAATTTCACAAGCAAAGGACTTGTATGAGTATTGGGGAAGTCAGATCTATGATATCGTAAGTAAAGATACGAATTTAATCATTAATCTTGCTTCCAAAGAGTATTCAAAGTGTATTGAACGCTATTTGACCAAGGAGGTGTCTTTGGTTACGTGTGTTTTTGGTGAGCTAGTGGATGGAAAAGTGAAAGAAAAAGGAACCTATGCCAAAATGGCAAGAGGTGAGATGGTTCGATATATGGCTGAGAATAAGGTAGAATCGTTAGAACAGTTAAAAGAGTTTCATCGATTAGGCTACCGTTACCATAAAGAAGTGTCGAATGAGAAAACGATGATTTTTATAAAGGAGGATTCAAATGGTTGAAGTTGGAAAGAAAGCACCAGAGTTTACATTATTAAATCAAAATGGAGAAGAAGTATCTTTATCAGACTTTCGTGGAAAGAAAGTAGTATTGTATTTTTATCCAAAGGACTCTACACCGGGATGTACCACACAGGCTTGCTCTTACGCAGAAGCTTATCCAGAATTTGTAGAGAAAAATACGGTAGTGATTGGCATTAGCAAGGATAGTGTAGCATCTCATCAGAAGTTTATCTCTAAGTATGAGCTTCCATTTATCTTGTTATCGGATCCGGACCTAAAGGCAATCACAGCTTACGACGTTTGGAAGGAAAAGAACATGTATGGTAAGCTAACCATGGGAGTAGTAAGAAGCTCCTTCTTAATTGATGAAGAAGGAATCTTAGTAAAAGCATCGTTGAAGGTGAAACCAAGTGACGATGCAAAGGATATGCTAGCTGAAATAAGTAAATAGTGAAACAAAAAAGTGAATCATATAGTTCTGTTTCTTTTTATACATGCTAGTAAACTAAAATAATACAAAATATAATAGAATCATACAATTGCTCCGTCATAACTACATTGGTCTTTACACTAACTTTACTGTTGAGTATAATAGTATTATAAGTTAATAGTAAAGGACATGGTAGATATGACGGATTTTGTATTTATGATTGAAATCATCGGAACAATTGCGTTTGCAATCTCAGGAGCCATCGTAGCAATACGGAGAAACATGGATATCTTTGGCGTAATTGTTTTGGGAGTAACAACTGCGGTTGGAGGAGGAATGATTCGAGACATTCTGCTTGGTGCTACACCACCTGCCATGTTTTTTCATCCATCCTATGTCATTGTTGCAGTGGTCACCTCTTTGTTTGTTTTTTTATTGATGTATTTTCTTCGAGCAAAGTTTGACCGATATTCACAAACGGTAGATCAATGGCTAAATGTATTTGATTCTATCGGATTGGGTGTATTTGTAGTAGCAGGTGTTAATACAGCAGCAAATGAAGGTTATGGCGATCTTGCTTTCTTATCTATTTTTGTAGGGACACTTACAGGAATTGGTGGAGGAATCCTTCGAGATATATTAGCTGGTAGAATCCCTGTGGTACTACACAAAAGAGTTTATGCAGTAGCAGCCATTGTAGGTGCTATGCTATACTACTATACCTCTACTCCACTGGGGAATCCTATGGCTATGGTATTTGGTCTACTAGCTACATTATCTATACGAATGTTAGCAACCTATCATAAATGGAATCTACCTAGAATACCCAATGAGAGGGAGTAATTAGAAAACACTAGAAACCAAGGAGAAACATGGGTACACTTTGAACGTTAAAGTGTTTCAGAGAGGAGTTTTGTATGAAACATCAAAAGGAACATCTTTATAAGCTTATGTTAAATAACCATTTACGTTGCCCAATTTGTAAAACACCATACCGAGAAACCTTCCTTGGCATTAACAAATGTAGCAAATGTGGTTATGAGGAACAGAATGATTTTGGGAAAGTAAGAACCTTTTTAGAAGAAAATGGGCCACAGCCATCTACTGTTATTGCAGAGGCTACCCATGTTCCTATCAGAAAGATTGATCATTTCTTAATGCAAGGTCGTCTTGAGATTCCTGAGGGTTCTACTGTTTTTATTCAGTGTCAATCCTGTGGTGTGGATTTACGTTATGGACGTTTTTGCCCAGAGTGTGCACTAAAACTGTGCAAAAAACTTCAAAGCGCTTTTAACGAGTCAGAAGTTGGTGAACAGCCAAAGAAAAGAATGAGTGGGAAAATGCAATTTATAGGTCGTAATCGCTTGGATTGATCATACATGTATCATCAAAATACGAAAAGATATCAAAAGGTGCAAGTAGGAATATACAAAAGGCTCTTTGAAACCTTGTATAAATTCTTACTTGCACTTTTCAAATATCAGGAGTTTCCATTGAATGCTGACATAAAATGTTCTGAAAATTAAGGAGATTACTGATTAACTGTGGCAATACTGCATAAATGTGAACCGACTCTACTATGTAATATTTCACAAAACTTGCTAAAAACTGAAAAATCACTGACATTTTCGTATAAAACATGTTAGAATATAAATATACAAAATAGGAGATATCCTTATAAAAAGAATAGCGACAGCCTGCTTCATAAGATTGTGGGTTGATTCACTTCTTATCAATAAAGAAAGCGACAGTATAATGCATAGAAAGCAGATGTAGCTTTAGCGTAGTTTGAATGGACTGTCCAAGCTGACAGCCCATTCTTTTCTATATAAGGTTCTAAAGGGAATAGGTTCCTTAAAGATTAACATCAAGAAAGGAGAAATCATATGTATCAAGTAGGAGATCTAATTATCTATGGAATGACTGGGGTATGTGAAGTTACTGATATTACAACAATTCAGATGAGTGGCATTCTGAAAGATAAGTTATATTATGTATTACGACCTTATTACAATAGTGGGAGTAAAGTATTCACACCAGTAGACAATGCAAAAACAGTTATGAGAAAAATCATGACGAAAGAAGAGGCACTTTCGTTAATTGATGAGATTCCTGAAATTAATGAAATGGACATTAGCAATGATAAATTGTGTGATGAAATCTATAGGAAATTAATTCAAAGCTGTGAAAGCAGAAAATGGGTAAAGCTTATAAAAACATCCACTCATCGTAGGCAGGTACGTCTAAGGCAGGGAAAAAAATCCATGACAACGGATGATCGCTATCTTAAGCTAGCGAAAGAAAATTTGTATTCTGAACTTGCGATTCCACTTAATCTTTCCAAAGAAGAGGTGGAAAGCTTTATTCAAACTAAGAACAAGGAAAGAAACAAGAGTTAATATGGTTTGTAATAGAGAAAGAGTCCTTTCGATACTTACGAAAGAATCAATATTGTAACTTGTTGTAGATATAAAAAGAATAACAATATTTGGAAAAGTGTGTTATGATAGAAGTATGAGTAAGTAAGAATATATGAGATGAATAGGCTCAGATTGTTCGTACATAACGGAGAGAAAATTTGACATTAAGCGACTGTTTCTTTACGAATCAAATCTTTTTTGAAGGAAAAAGCTCAAATTTAGATGATACGCTAAGTAATATAGGGATTAATGTCAATTTTAACAAAGTCGAATCTATGAGTTTCAGCTTAAAATTGGTTTCAAATACGGAAATGTGTTGAAACTTGAGAGAGTAGGAAAAGAATACATGGGATGAGAACGTGATTCATCAGACTAAGCGTGATTGCGAAAGAACTTAAAAGTCTATATAAAGTATTGATTATGAATGGAAGGGATGGTGAAGGAGATGTCATCAATCATGAAGGAGCGTGTTCATCATATCAAATATGGTGATGGTACTATTATAGGAGAAAATCTTGGTAGGTTTATCGTGAAATTTGATCAGTTCGCTGAGAGTAAATCATTTTTACTATCCGCCTTTGAGCGTTTTCTTTCGTTAGAAAGTGTTCAATTGCAGAAAGAATATTATGATCTTGCTGTTAAAATGCGACAAGAACAGGAACAAGTAGTCGAACAGCGACATCATGAGTATCAGAAGAGTGAACTAGAGCGAAAGAAAGCTCTGATTGTTAAGAAGAAAAAAGCTGTGGCAAAGAAAAAAGTATAATAATATGGTATCCCAAAAGACGAGAATGAAAGACGAGGGCATCTGTTTTAATATTAATATATTAAATAGAAGCAATCGTCTTTTTTTATTAGAAAAGTAGATTCGGGTGAATTGATAAGCGCTAATAGACGATTGCCTCTGGTTGTAGGCTCATATTTTTTGTTCATTACCTTATATTTTGCTTATAGACATGTGCAAAAATGTTTGGTATAATGCATACATAAGCAACATAAATGAGAATTAAAATGCACCATAGTGCACCTTAATATTGACGTAGGGAGGTTACATAATGATTATTGGAAATGATTTACCTAATATGCCTTGGCAAGATCGCCCAGAAGGATGTACAGATGTGGTATGGCGTTATAGCCAAAATCCAATCGTTAAAAGAGACCAGATCCCAGGCTCTAATAGCATATTTAACAGTGCTGTTATAGCAAAGGATGGAGAGTTTGTTGGTGTTTTTCGCAGTGACAATACTGCAATGGAGCAACATCTCTTTTTAGCTAAGAGTAAAAATGGTATTGACTGGGAGATAGAGCCAGAACCATTAAAGCTTTATGGAAAGAATGATGAGTTGATTGGAGATGCTTGTGGTTATGATCCAAGAGTATGCTTTATCGAGGATCGTTACTATGTTACGTGGTGTAACCGTTATTATGGACCAACGATTGGTGTTGCTTATTCTTATGATTTTAAGAAATTTTATCAGCTTGAGAATGCGTTTCTTCCCTTCAATCGTAATGGTGTATTATTTCCAAGAAAAATCAATGGAAAGTATGTAATGTTTTCACGTCCTAGTGACAATGGACATACACCATTTGGTGATATGTACTTAAGTCAGAGCCCTGATATGGAGCACTGGGGTTATCATCGATTTGTTATGCAAGCACAGGGCTGGGCATGGACAAAAGTTGGTGCTGGTCCGATACCAATTGAGACCAAGGAAGGTTGGTTATTAATATTCCATGGTGTTGGAACAACCTGTAATGGTATGATTTACTCGATGGGGGCAGCAATCCTTGATCGTGATGAACCTTGGAAAGTAAAATATAGATGTAAACCATACATCTTCCATCCAACAACCTTGTATGAGTGTGTAGGAGATGTCCCAAATGTAACCTTCCCATGTGCAACGTTACATGACGCGAAAACAGGACGTATAGCGATCTATTACGGTGCAGCAGATACAGTGGTAGCACTCGCATTTACACAAGTGGATGAGTTAATTGAGTATATTAAGAAGAATGCTTTATAGATGATTATCACAAAGTGTACCGAATGACTTAAGTCAACCGTGTACGATAATATAACCTTTATGTATCGTTCTGGAATCGATAGGATGATAGATAAAGGTTATTTTTATTGAAAGAAATACTTTGTTAAAAAAAATACTTTTCATTTGTTGTAGGTGTGATATAATATTTATAGGCATAAAGACCCAGAGAGGAGTGAGCATCATTCAAAGATTCATTGATCAACAGCCTATTAAGTATCAAAAAATTATGAATGAAATCATCGCCAATCGTTTCATACACCCAGAATTAGAACTCAATCTAAGTACGAAGCTTTTATATATGTCAATACGCGACGACTATGTCTTTGGAAAAGCGTTTGCTTATTATTATATCAGCGATGTGCATTTAACGAATGGGGAATTCTCAAAGTGTGTGAAATATGGGATAATGGGCTTACAAGTGCAGGAAACACATGAATATAAGGAACTTGTAATGCAGCAATATAACATTCTTGGCATAGCCTATATGAGTCAATGCCAAGAACTCTATGCAATTGATTGCTATAAAAAGGGATTGGAGATTGCAAAGGAATTAGAGGATAAACGTATCATTGGGTACATAACAAACAATATAGGTATGATGTATGCAAAACTAAAGGACTATAAAAAGGCAACTAATTATTATACGAAAGGGTATCGATTTTCCAAACAGAATCGAGGGAATAAAAAGGAAACTCTGCATACTACGGTTGCTTGGAATCTTAATCTTGCAGATGTACATATCGCATGCAAACGAGTAAGAATTGCTCAAAAGCAACTAAATCTTACTCATGATAAATTAAAGTATTGTAGTGAGGAAGAGTGTATCATAGCCTCATGTCTACAAACACATATATATTATCTTGAGGGACAATTACAACAATCTTTAGATTCTGCAAAAGAAGCAATACAATTGATTAAAAATAACGTTAGATCAATCAATCTTTATCCTTCCTATATTGAAGTATTAGAGGTACTGACTAAGATTGCATTGAATGCAATGGATTTAGAAGTCAAAGAAGAAGCATATCGATATGTGTTAGAATGGAAGGAATATTGTTATCATAAGGCAGTCCATATTAATCTACCAGAACAATGGATTTTATATTATGATGTCATGATTGAATTTTTTCGTAGCTCAGGCAATGAGGATGATTTGTTAGATGCACTACTACAATTTCATCATTGGACCAAAGAACAAGATGAGGTGTTGAGAAAACTTCGATTGGAGGGGATTCAAAATCGCATTGAATTCGATAACATGCAGCATGAAAAAGAAGATATACGTAAGAACAACGAACGGTTGAAGGAGTTGTCCGAATTAGATCGTTTAACCGGAGCTAAAAATCGTTATGTATTTGAGAATTATTTGGAGGTTGAATTTCAAAAAGCAAAGAATCATGGATACCCACTAGGTCTCATTATTGTTGATATTGATTACTTTAAAGAATACAACGATACTTATGGACATCTCTCAGGAGATGAATGTATTGTTCAAATCTCAGGAATTATTATGGATACGGTAAAAGAGGAAGGTATTGTTGTCCGTTATGGTGGCGATGAATTCTTTATCATACTAACAAACAAGAGTGATGAACGAATACTTGAATTAACAAAGTTGATTCAAAGAAAGGTACATGCTCTAAAATTAAAGCATAAGGGTTCTAAAATTTCAGACTATGTTACAGTGACTCAGGGTGTTATTAACTGTATCCCAAATGAAAGTACGCAGGTTAAGGATTTCGTACATTCTGCTGACATTGCACTCTATAAAATTAAAAATACTACGAGAGATGACCTCTATTTTACAAAACAAGTACTTTCTGAAGAAATACTTGACAAAAGGCAATAACATGATAAAATTATGGCATAAATCGATATGTATCAGCTAGGATAAGGAGTAGTAAAAGATTTCATTTTGTCAGAGAGCTATCGGGTGGTGGAAGATAGTAGAATGAGCTTTGAACTCGCCTTTGAGCTTCGGAAGTGAACATTTAGTAGTTTCCGACGGGAATTCCCGTTATAGAAGATTAGAGTGCAGTTAATACTTTTGACTGAACTAGAGTGGTACCGCGAAGAATATGAACTCTTCGTCTCTAGCGATAGAGACGAAGAGTTTTTTTGATTAATAGGAAACTTATTAGTATCTTATTAATTAAAATGTCCTAAAGTTTAGGACAACGACCGCACTATGGTAGATGCTGCTTTGGCAAGCTACCGTAGAGAGAGTTTTTCAAATAAAACTCGATTTATTATAAGGAGGACTTAAGATGTCTAAGACGTATAATCCAAAAGTGATTGAAAAGAAATGGCAGAAAATCTGGGATGACGAGAAAGCTTTTCAGGTTGGAAGTGATCGAACAAAACCGAAATATTATGCACTTGTAGAGTTTCCTTATCCATCTGGACAGGGACTTCATGTAGGTCATCCAAGACCATATACAGCACTTGATATTATTGCAAGAAAGAAGAGAATGCAAGGATATAATGTATTGTATCCAATGGGATGGGATGCTTTTGGTTTACCAACTGAAAACTACGCTATCAAAAATCAGATTCATCCAAAGATTGTTACTAAGAACAATGTTGCCAATTTTAAGGCACAGTTAAAATCCTTAGGATATTCGTTTGACTGGGATCGTGAAATCAATACAACCGATCCTCATTACTATAAATGGACGCAGTGGATTTTCTTAAAATTATTTGAAAAAGGGCTTGCTTATAAATCTTCGATGCCAATTAACTGGTGTACATCCTGTAAGATTGGTTTAGCCAATGAAGAAGTTGTTAACGGCGCTTGTGAGCGTTGTGGTGGCGAGGTTGTTCGTCGTGTTAAGAGTCAGTGGATGTTAAAGATTACAGATTACGCTGAAAAATTAATCGAAGACTTAGAAAAAGTTGATTACATTGAAAAGGTGAAGGTATCTCAGATTAACTGGATTGGTCGTTCGGAAGGTGCAGAAGTTGATTTTAAACTTGCTCAGAAGGATGATTCTTTAAGAATTTATACGACAAGACCAGACACCTTATTCGGTGCAACCTATATGGTTATTTCTCCAGAGCATCCAATGCTTGAGAAATACAAAGATGATATTAAAAACTATGGTGCTGTTGTTGAATATCGTGAAAATGCAGCTAAAAAATCAGACTTTGAGCGTACTGAGCTTGTAAAAGAAAAGACTGGTGTATGTTTAGATGGTATTAGCGCTATTAATCCTGTGAATGGAAAAGAGATTCCAATTTGGATTTCTGACTATGTATTGATGACTTATGGAACTGGTGCTATTATGGCGGTTCCTGCACATGATGAAAGAGACTGGGATTTTGCCAAGAAATTTGATTTACCAATCATTGAAGTGGTCGCTGGTGGTAATGTACAAGAAGCAGCATTTACCGATACTGCGACTGGAACTCTTGTAAATTCTGACTTTTTAAATGGACTTGAAGTTGCAGATGCAAAGAAAAAGATCATTGCTTGGTTAGAAGAAAAACAAATCGGTACAAAGAAGATTAACTATAAGCTAAGAGACTGGGTATTCTCTCGTCAAAGATATTGGGGTGAGCCAATTCCAATTGTAAAATGTGATCATTGTGGATATGTTGCACTTCCAGAAAGTGAACTTCCATTGATGTTACCAGAGGTTGATTCTTATATGCCAACTGACAATGGAGAATCTCCATTAGCAGCGATGACTGATTGGGTGAAAACAACTTGTCCAAAGTGTGGTTCAGCTGCAAGCCGTGAGACAGATACCATGCCTCAATGGGCTGGATCTTCATGGTATTTCTTAAGATACATCGATCCTCACAATGAAGAAGCCTTTGCAAGTAAGGAAGCAATTGACTACTGGATGCCAGTTGACTGGTATAACGGTGGTATGGAGCATACAACCCTTCATTTACTTTATTCACGTTTCTGGCATAAATTCTTATATGATCAGGGACTTGTAAATTGTCCAGAACCATATCAGAAGAGAACTTCTCATGGTATGATTCTTGGTGAGAATAATGAGAAGATGAGTAAATCTCGTGGTAATGTCGTGAATCCAGACGATATTGTCAATGAATTCGGTGCAGATACATTACGTACGTATGAGATGTTCATCGGTGCTTTTGATTTAAGTGCTTCTTGGTCCAATGAAGGTGTAAAAGGCTGCCGTCGTTTCTTAGATCGTGTATGGAAGCTTCAGGATATGGTAGTGGATGGTGATGAGTATTCGAAAGAATTAGAAACAAAGATGCATCAGACCATCAAGAAAGTAACAAACGATTATGAGAACTTGAAGTTTAATACAGCAATTGCTGCTATGATGGCATTGATCAATGATTTCTATAAGATTGGTAGTGTTACAAAAGCAGAATTCAAGACCTTGATTCAGTTATTAAATCCAGTAGCTTCTCATATTACAGAAGAGTTATGGGAAATCATGGGCTTTGAAGGTCATCTCTATCAGTCTGCTTGGCCAACCTATGAGGAAGCTAAGACAATCGAAGATGAGATTGAGATTGCAGTTCAATTCAATGGTAAAGTAAAAGCTACCGTTGGTATCGCAGTGGATGAAGAAGAAGCTGCTGTCAAAGAAAAGGTTCATGCTTTACCAGCTGTCATCGCCGCATTGGAAGGCAAACAAATCGTCAAAGAAATCTACGTGAAGGGTAGAATCTATAATATTGTAGTACGATAGAATGTTAAGTAAGAATGTTAAGTAAGAATGCTGAATAAGAAAAAGAGGTTGCCATCCGGCAACCTCTTTTTCTTAGCCTGGGGATTAGAATGTAACTATAGTTTCTTATGGGGGGATTCGGTTGGCAAAAGGCTGCAATGGAATGATTGCGTTAGCATATGGAGAAAAAGTTCATAGGATTTGTTCCGATGTACGGAAATAAGAGGTTCTAAGTATCTCAGGTTGAGTGTTACTTGTGTCCGCAAGCGGCTTGTATTCGGCATCCATGCCTCAGACAAGCCTTTCCAGACATCCCTGTCTGGAATTGCTGGGGTGTTGAATGAGATACTAAGAACCTCTAATTTCCTCCCAAAGTCAAAAATCCTATTGAACTTTTGTCCATTTGCTAAGCACAGTTATGGATACAGCCTTTTGTCATCCGAATCGTGAGAAGAAATTGCACTGCGTTGCAATTTCTTCTCACAGGATAAGCGTTCAAGAGGATGGGTAGTATGAGGAACATTCTCTTCCTATGACGATATCTCTTCCCATGACGATATCTCTTCCCATGTCTATATCTGTTCGCATGAATTATCAATTTCGATGATATGTGTAGTATTAAATTTGTTATGGATAGATTCGGATCGCAAAAGGCTGTGCTATGGGATTGAGCTAGCAAATGGAGCAAAAGTTCATAGGATTTGTTCCGAGCATCATATACTTCATAAATATATCATTGGATAGGTAAAGCCAAAAAACTCGTAAGCGGTCATCAAATCTAGATGAATATTATGACATTATTCGTGAATTACTATCTGAATCAAATCAACAAATCCTTTATTATAAAAGTATGCATTTAACCGGTGGGAGTAAGTGAAAGAAGCATTTAGTCGGTGTGAGGAAGTGAAGTGGCCCCGACTAATTAAGTGAAAGAAGCATTTAGTCGGTGTGAGGAAGTGAAGTGGCCCCGACTAATTATGTGAAAGAAATATTTAGTCGGTGGGAGGAAGTGAAAGGTGCCCGACTAATCGAGTGAAAAGATGCATAACGGAATGAAAAGTTGAATTTAGTCGGTGAGAAGAAGTGAATGGCCAGATTAATTGAATGAAAATATATA
>JAEZKD010000089.1 GCA_023415655.1 Bacillota bacterium
AAACCAACCACCTTGTTCATGGTGCTTGTACTTTTTCTTATCCTTACATTGTTTACCTTGATTGAGATGGGGGCTATTGTTTCTTGCTTTCATGCCTCGTATCATAAAAAGAAGATGACAGCAACGGATATGTTTTATCTTGGTTTTTATTCCTCCTTGCGAATGTTTCATGGAAAGAATCAATGCCTATTCGTATATGTATTAATGGTGTTACCTTTAACGAATCTAGCACTAATCTCTAGCTATTTATCAAGCATTACGATTCCAGAGTTTATTGTTGATTACGTAAGACAGAACCATTTTTTAATGGCACTGTTTATCGGCCTTATTCTTATGCTTTGCGTCTTTGCCCTTCGGTGGTTGTTTAGCATTCATTTTTATGTAAATGAGAAGAAGAATTTTAAAGAGGCTAGAAGGTGTAGTTTAGTAGTCAATAAAGGTCGATATGTAACGAATACGATTCAATTAATTCTATGGAATCTACTGATCGCATTTTTGTTTGGACTATCAGGAATTGTAAGTATTGCTGGAATCTCCTATATTATCAAGGTGTTTAGTATCAATAAAATTGCGTTATCCTTGACCTTAGCTGTCACGGTAACTGTCATTTTATTATTGCTCATAATAGTTGCAAATTTTGCGATTCCGATTACCTTTTCATTTATCAGTGCTATGTACTATCATGATAAATTCAGAAAGGGAGAAGAGATTCCACCTTATCAACCCTTGGTAACAAAACGTCCAAGATTTAAGCGAATTGTATCGATCGTTTTGGTATGTGCTTGCTTAATTAACGTAGTATATTTTGAGATGATTTCGGATAAGAATTTCATCTTTCATGTTCAGTTCTTAGATAAACCGCTGGTTTCGGCACATCGAGGGGATTCAGTCACAGCGCCAGAGAATACCCTTCCTGCATTCGAGAGTGCGATTGCAAATATGGCAGATTATGCTGAATTGGATGTGCAACAGACCAAGGATGGAGTAATTGTTGTGTTGCATGATAGTAATCTGAAGCGAACAACAGGAGTGGATAAAAACATATGGGAAGTAACCTATGAGGAAATTAAAGCTTTGGATGCAGGGAGTTGGTTTTCGAAAGAGTTTGCAGGAGTGAATATTCCGACACTGGATGAAGTGTTAAAATTATGCAAAGGGAAAATCTCTCTAAATATCGAGTTAAAGCCAACCGGACATGAGGTTGATTTTGAAAAGAGTGTATTGGAGGTAATCTATGAGAATGGATTTGAGGAGGATTGTGTTGTTGCCTCGATGAAATATTCGTGCCTTGAAAAGATAAAGGAATATGCACCTGAGATTACTACAATCTTTGTGACAGCAGTTGCCTATGGTTCAATGACAACGATGGAGTATGCGGATGGTTTTAGCATTGAAGCTTCCTTTGCCACGAGTGGTATGGTAAATAAGCTACATGAAGAAGGCAAATTAGTATACGCTTGGACCGTTAACAAGGAGGATTCCATACAGTCGATGATTGATGTTGGTGTCGATCATATCATAACCGATAATCCTGTCCTAGCAAGAGAGCTGATTTATTCTAAGAGTTTGAATGAAAATATTGTTGACTTAATTAATAATCTTATGAAGTAAGGATAGAATCAAAAATCGAGCGTTGACATTACGTGATCTTGGTGGTAAGCTAACATTAATTAGAAAAGAAAGGTTGTGTCTATTTGTTAATTGCATCATTATGTGCTTAAGAATTAAATCTTAAGAGTAGGGATCAAAAGTAGAGTGTCTGAGGATACTTTTATTTGTGTACCTGCGAATACCATATAGATGCGAATACAATCGGCATGAACCGTATAATTTACGGTCTTTTTGTCATATTTGTCAGGTTAGAAGCCTGTAGTATCATCTCTATGGTACTACAGGTTTTTTTTCGCAATGATACTTTTCAAAGTGAATTGCTTCAATATAACAAGGAGATTAAGAAATGAATAAAACTTTTTATATACTAGAATTTGACCGGATCATTGATTTATTAGAACAAAATGCATTAACAAAGGCAGCAAAAGACCGCATTCAAGCATTAGAGCCAATGTTGTCAGAAATTGAGCTACAATTAGCCTTACAAGAAACAATGGAAGCAAGAACGATGCTGGATTCCATTGGACTTCCACCAATTGTAAGCTTAGATTCTGTGGAGGAATTAGTTAAAACGGCATTACAGGGTGGTTGTTTGTTACCTGAGCAGTTAGAGTATCTTGGGAGTGTACTTACTGCAGTGAAACGACTGAAGGAATATTTGAATCGTGCAAAATATTTAAAATTAAGTTTGGCTTACTATGAAGAGAATCTAGATGCACTTGAACTGATTCGGGAGGAGATACTCCAAAAGATTCGAGGACATCAGGTGGACGATTATGCAAGTAAGTTGCTAAAAAATCTGCGTAGTGACATAGAAGCTACCGAAACAAAAATGCAGCAAAAGGCAGATCAGATTCTAAAAAATCAAAAAGAATGCTTTTCAGATAGCTTTGTGGTGAAGCGGAATGGGCATCTTTGTTTGCCAGTAAAAAAAGAATATAAGTTAAAGATAAGTGGTAGTGTGATTGATAAGTCTTCCACTGGAGCTACCTACTTTATTGAACCAACTTCCATTGCAGCAATGAATGAAGAATTATTCCTACTGCGGATTGACGCTGAAAATGAAGAACGAAGAATCCTATATGAACTAACTGGATTCATTGCAGAGGAAGCCGATACCTTGAAGGAAAATATCCGTATAATTGAGAAGTTAGATTATATCTTTGCCAAGGGCAAGTTAAGCGCTCAGATGAAGGCAGTAGAGCCAAGGCTCACAATGAAACGTTGTATCTCGATTGTCAATGGACGCCATCCATTCCTTTCAGAAGAGCATTGTGTTCCTCTTAACTTTACGATTGGTGAGGGGACGAATGGGGTCGTAATTACTGGTCCAAATACGGGAGGAAAAACAGTTGCAATCAAAACCGTAGGTCTTTTTAGCTTGATGGCGCAGTGTGGATTGCATGTACCTTGTGAACAAGGTTTATTTACGATGAATAATGCTGTGCTGTGTGACATTGGAGACGGGCAGAACATCACAGAGAATCTATCAACATTCTCGGCTCATATTACGAATATTTTAGATATTCTAAAGAAAGTAACTAAGGATAGCTTGGTCATCATGGATGAGCTGGGTTCCGGTACGGATCCAACCGAAGGGATGGGAATTGCAATTTCTATTTTGGAAGAGCTACGAAAGAGTGATTGCTTATTCTTATGTACGACGCACTATCCAGAGGTGAAAGCTTATGCCAATCAAGCAGATAAGATAGTCAATGCTAGAATGGCCTTTGATCGGGAATCACTCCGTCCGACCTACCGACTTGAAATCGGAGAGGCTGGAGAAAGTTGTGCCCTTTATATTGCAAAACGACTGGGAATGTCTAATGCAATGTTAAAACGAGCAAGTAAAGAAGCGTATGGAACCGAGGAACTGCCATTCCAACTAGAGGAGGAAGTAAAACGCTCACAGGAAAAAGTGGTGGCACCTAGAATTGTCAGAAAGAAAGAACAAAAACAAACTGCATCCTTTACGGAGAAGTTCTCACTTGGTGACAGTGTGATTATCTATCCAGAAAAGAAGATTGGGATTGTTTGCAAAACGATGGATGAGAAAGGAGTTTTGCTTGTACAACTACAAAAGAAAAAGATATATATCAATCATAAGCGTGTGAAATTATATATCAAAGCAAAGGAGCTGTACCCAGAGGATTATGATTTCTCAATTATCTTTGATACAGTAGCTAATCGAAAAGCAAGACATCAGATGTCAAAGCATCATACTGAGAATCTTGAAATCCATTATGATTCAGATATCGTTTGATATTGTTCCTTAAAAACATCAAGAGACCTTGTAAAAAGTTCGATATAATCATATTAAGGTAGCAAACCAGCTATCAGAAACCTTCTTAGTGTGCGCGCGCAGGAAGAAAAAAGGATGGATTGAGAATGGCATATTTTGCAGAAGTCAGAACAGTGATTCTATATATTGAGAATCATGTCAAGGATGAGAAATTCGATATGGATGAGTTATCAAGAGCAGTTGGGTTTTCAATTGCTCATGTCAGGGATATCTTTCAGCGTAAAACGGGAATCGCCTTAAAAAAATATGTGACGATGCGTAAGGTGTATAACTCTGCATTTGACTTATTGCATAGCAAAGCATCGGTATTAGAGATTGCATTGAGCTATGGATTTGATAGTCATGAGACTTATACGAGAGCCTTTAAACGAATTGTAAAGATAACTCCAAAAGAGTTTCGAAGGATAAGACCACAGACCGCAAAGGAAATGCTGGCATCTGGTGTATATGGCATCTCAGTCCAAGGCGATGTGCAGAAAGGATGGATTCAGATGCAAGAAAGAGAGATGTTAAAGAAGGACAAAAGTACTATTTTATTTGGTGTCCCTATGGTTGGTTATGGTGAATATGGATTTACACCATTCCCTATTTGCTTAAAAGCGTGTTCCAATTATCTAGGAGAAGATATTGATTATGAGTTTTCTATGGTTAGCAGCGGTGCAGCCTTTCGATTTACTTGGAATCGTACCGAATGGGATCTAAGCAATGTTGATATCTATCATAGCTTTGATGAAAATAATGAGGTGTATGGCGTTGGTGCTAAGGCACTAGGCAGAGAGTTTTCAATCTTAGTACGAACCAAAGAAACTAAAAAAGAAGATTTTCAACAGTTTATTAAGAGTCATATCGATCAAGGCTTTCCTTGCATTGCCCTTGGCATTGTTGGACCACCAGAAGCTGGTATTATCACAGGCTATGAAGAGGATGGAGATGTGTTGCTTGGTTGGAGTTTCTTTCAACATGACCCGGACTTCGGTGCCTTCGTTGAATTTGCAGAGAATGGCTACTATAAATGTAGAACCTGGTGGGAAAATCAAGATACGCAAGCAGTGATGTGCATAGGTGATGTAATTAATGAAAAGATGTCACTAAAAGATATCATAAGCAATGCAATTAAGGTAAGTACTGGGCGTTCAGAAGGACCATATGAGAAAGGGGTTGCAGGGCTACAAGCATGGAAGAAAGCCATTTTAAATGATAGTGAGTTCTCAACTCATAGTACAGAAAGTTCACTGCATGAAAAACTGATGTGTCACGATGATGCGATGTGTTGTGTGATGGATGGTCGTTCCAATGCCTCTAAATTCTTTTGGGAAAGAGCAGAGCAATCGCCTTATCCATTAAAGATGCAGGAGCTCTCTTGTATGTACAATCAAGAATTTCTTGTGTTAAGACGAATGGAAGAACTACTTCTTGGCTGGGGGCATTCTAAGGAACGACTTGAAAAATTCATGGAGAAAGAAACAAGAGTAAAAGTCGGTGCTATGATCGATGAAGTAATTGACATTGAGAAGAAGGCGGTTACAAAACTTGCTCAGTTAAAGGAAGCAATGGAAGTAGAGTAAGGAATACTAGGGAAGGCGATGGGCCTTCCCTTTTTGAAAGTTATTCTCCCCTATTGAATTATTATTGTGAATCTGTGTAACATAAGAAGAAATCGTGTACAAGATCGCATTGAAGATGATGTGATGATTCTTAAAATGAGGTTGATAAGAGCTTGTTGCTTTTGTACTGCGAGAGTATAATATGCTTATCTATAGAAGAAAATCTTGTAGTTAAGGTAAGTACGATGAACTTTTGTCATTCAAAGAGTTTAGTTAGGAACAAGGAGAATAGAGTATCATGGGTGAATATCAAAGATTAGAGCATACGTTTCCACCAGTTTATAATGAAAAGAGCCAGATCTTAATACTTGGAAGCTTTCCATCGGTGAAATCACGGGAGCTGGAATTTTTTTATGGACATCCTCAGAATCGCTTTTGGAAAGTGTTAAGTTTGGTCTTAGAAAAGGAGCTTCCTGAGACGGTCACTCAAAAAAAACAGTTTCTTTTTGACAACCACATTGCCTTGTGGGATGTCATTCAAAGTTGTGATATTATCGGGTCTAGCGATGCTAGCATTAAAAACGTAATTACGACGGATTTATCAGAGATCATCAATCATAGTCAGGTTCGACATATCTTTGTGAATGGTAAGACCGCCGAGCGCTTGTATCATAAATACAGTGAAAAAAAGATAGGGAAAAAGGCAATAGGACTTCCATCCACTAGCCCAGCCAATGCAGGTTTTTCCTTAGAACGGTTATGTGAGAAGTGGAAAGTAATTCGAGAGTATATTTCAAGTTGAATCGTAAAATAAACGAATTACGAAATAGACAACCTATCCTAGTTATATTCTTTCTCAATGAATTACTGAGGAGATGAGGGGCTAGGGTTAGTTGCATAATTAGGAAACTTAAGGTATCATTAGTTATTAATAAAGGCAAAGAAAGGAGAGTAGCGAGGTAGAACCACATCAAAAGCAAAAAGGTACTACGTCCTACAAAAAAGAAATGGATACTAAATCATATATCATTCAAACATTAGAGAAATTAGTTAATATACCGAGTCCATCCGGCTTTACCAAACAGATTATGGATTACATTCAACAGGAGGCGAAATCATTTGGTTATGCAAGCGAATATATACAAAAGGGTGGATTAATTGTACATGTTCCAGGAAAAAGCAGCGAAACGATTGGATTATCAGCACATGCAGATACGCTCGGTGCAATGGTTCGCTCGATCACAAGTGAAGGAATGTTAAAGTTTGTCTCCGTTGGTGGCTATACGATGACTAGCATAGAAGGGGAATATTGTAAGATTCATACTCGTGATGGAAGAACCTATACAGGAACAATTTTATGTACGAGTCCTTCAGTGCATACATATGACGATGCAAGAACCTTAGAACGAAAAGAAAAGAATATGGAGATTCGTATCGATGAACAGGTAAAGTCTAAGGAAGATGTATTAAATCTTGGAATTAATCATGGTGATTACATCAGCTTTGAAGCACGTTTTGAATACACCAAGAGTGGATTTATTAAATCTAGACATCTGGATGATAAAGCAAGCGTTGCAGTTTTACTTGGCTTATTAAAGGATCTATCCGAGAATAATCAACAGCCAGCAAAGACAATCAAGATTCTATTTAGTAATTTAGAAGAAATCGGATCGGGTGCAAACTATCTGCCAGGTGATATTACAGAATTCATCGCTGTGGATATGGGAGCGCTTGGAGATGATCTTGCAGGTAGTGAATATGCAGTTTCCATCTGCGCATTGGATTCGACAGGTCCCTATGATTATGAATTAACAAATCAGTTAATTGAACATGCAAAAGAAAAGCAAATCCCTTATGTCGTAGATATTTTCCCTCATTATGGCTCCGATGCTTCTGCAGCAATGCGAGGAGGAAATAATATAAGGATAGCACTGATTGGTCAAGGAATTCATGCGTCTCATGGTATGGAACGTACGCATGAGACGGCATTAATGGCTACACTTAACTTATTACAAGCCTATATTCAGTAATTATGGTAAATAGCAATATGCGATATCATTGAGCATATTGTAAACAGATGGATCACAAAGGTACCAATTGTTATTATAACCAATGCAGGTATCTAGTAAATCAATGGTTAGACTTTCATTAGCAGCAGTATGTAGTGTATATTGTATTAATTCAGTATTATAGGTAGGCTTATGGTCGGATTTTACGAACAAGGAAAGCTGATGCATGACATCAAGAATGTACTGAATCTGCTCCATATTCGTAACTTCAATCATTTCACACGCTTCTAAGGTTAGTATGGTGATCTGACTGATCTCATCTGTTGATAAATTCTCAATTTTAAGTTGACTATGTTTGTTACCACAGCCAGAAAAGAGAATGGAAGCAAATAAAGTTGTAAGTAGGAGTATACTTTTCTTCATGAAATACCTCGTATAATATGTGTAATGATTCTTAAATCTCGGGTGTTAAAGCTGTCCAAGCCTATGGTTTGCACAGGATGGCTTTACACCCAATTTCACTTTTAGTGTATCAATTTTAGTAGAGTTTTATTCCAATAATCCTTTTCAGATGTAACTAATGAAGACGAACCTATCATGTTAGACGAGATTGACTTTAAAAAGTTCCCAATAAATTTGAACGAAGCAATCTATTATTACATTTTAGAGGATTGGATGAATTAAGCAGAATCAACAAAAAAGTGATGGGATTTTCTACAATTGATGAATATTGTTAAAATATGTAAATACAGATATAATAGAACTAGCAAGAGCTTGATCTTGTAATTCAAAATGAAAAGGAGCTAGGCATGTTTGTATTGAGGCATATGAGAAAGCGATTCATTTCACTAATTTTGTTGTGTTCATTTATGCTTGGACTATTGATTCAACCAGAGGTAACAAAAGCAAAAGCAGCTACTACTTATGTCACTAGAGCTGAGATGATACGTATGATTCTAGTTGAACTCGGAATGAAAGTTCAAGAATCCGATTCGATTGAATACATAACACAAGCAAAGAAAATTGGTTTAATTACCTCCAAAAGCTTTTCTGATTATGATAAGTATATCAATAAAGCAGAAACAGCGATGCTTTTGGTGCGAGCTGACGAATATTTATATGGAAAAACAGTGGATGATAACCTAATGAATAAGATTATTGAGTGTAGAATATCTGATATCTCAAAGCTTCGAACAGTATTACGCCCTTATCTAGCAAAGGCTTATGCTCTTGGATATATTATGGGCACTTCTAATGGTACCTACAGTACCAATCGCAAATTTAATCCCACTTATAAAATAACAAAAAAGTATGCAACTACATTAGTTTCTATGCTACATAACAAAGATAAGCGTCATCAAATATCCCCTGACGGGCAATTACTTCGTACGACAAAGCTTCCTAAGATGGCAGAATTCTACCCATACATATTGGCTAGCTATCCAAACAGCTATTATGATTGGCAGTTCTTATTCATGAGAACGAAAATGGGGGATGAATTGGTTTATGGTACCGATAAATGGGTTAGCAAAGTGGACTATGCGGCACCGGTGGATTTTTATGACTACAAGAATGGAGATAAAGTATTCTATTACTATTATGGAAGAGATAAACTGTCAGCAAATGATCTATTTTTTGAATGTATTAATTCATGGGAGAAAAATGCATTAACATATTTGAAATGTGTATTTAACTTTGATTATAGAACAACTAGTAAGGATAAAGAATGGTTAGAAAATTTACTTAGCTCTGATTTTAACGGAAAAAATGATCGAGAAAATACAACTAAACGTATAGATGATTTTATTGAACAGGCAGTAGAAAATAGAACTATTGTTGAAAGTAAGATAATTGCTGTAGATCGCTCG
>JAEZKD010000145.1 GCA_023415655.1 Bacillota bacterium
AAGCCCCGTTGGTAATATGTGTTTTGTATGGCCTTCAAGTCGCCGCTTTTTGGCGGCTTGAGAGCTGGCGAGCCAGAAAAAACACATGTTACCAACGGGGCTTCTTGTCGAAATCCCCCCAAAAAAAATCACAGGCAATTACTACACAATCCAGTGCGAAGTTTGAGTCTGTAATATGTTCCTTACGTCCACTTTCTAAACTAGCCCAACAATCTCTTTTTCGGCGAAAAGTGCAGTTGCTCCACCAGTATGCCAAAAGACTACGGTGCTACCAGGCTTCACTTTCCCAGAGCGAATGTAATCTAACATACCGGCGAATGCTTTTCCAGTATAAACAGGGTCAACCAAAAGCCCTTCCATTCTTGCCAGGTATCGGATTGCACTTGTGGAGGCTTCATTTGGAATCTCATAGCCAGGAGCATAGTAGTTCAAATCAGTATGTAAATCGGTAAAACCATCAATTCGAATCTCATAACCCAAGCCACTGAGTGCTTCATTTGCTAGCTTAGCAACCTTCTTAAGATATTCCTCGTCTTTGAAGCTTACATTGATCGAAACGATGTCAGTATCCGAGGCTAGCACCTTTTTTCCAGCAATCAGACCAGCGAGAGTACCGCCAGTACCTGTTGCATGAAAGAGATAGTCAGCAGTTAGATTACAAGCTCTTAATTGATTCGTTAATTCAAGGTAGCCTTCCAAGAATGCAGTTGATCCAGTAAAACTAGCACCACCCATTGGCACATCAAAACATTTGTGCCCTTGAGCAATCAATTCTCTTTGTCGTTCTTTCGCCATCTCAAAGGAACGTTCCTCGGCTTGTTCTTCGGTTTCACCTTCTAATACAGGAACTATGTGAACTTCTGCATCAAATATTTGATCTAACAAAAGATTTGAGCGAATGTCTTCGTCCTTCACGGGAACGATAGCAACGAGGTAGAGCACTGGGTTTAAACCAATCGCACGACAGGCGGCAGCAGTTTGCATCGCATGATTGCTTTGTGTTGCTCCATAGGTAAATACATAGTCACACCCATCTTTTTTTGCTGCTCCAAGTAAATATTCTAGTTTTCTAATTTTATTGCCACCAAATAGATTGCGTCCAGAAAAATCATCTCTTTTGATGTATAGGTTCACACCCAAATCCTTAGAGATGTTCTCTAGCTTGTGCAGTGGAGTTGGGAAAAAACCAAGAGAAACCTTGGGTAATTGAGAGAGTCGTTTTGCTAAATTGAGCCCTTTTTGTTCATCCATCCTATCATCCATCCTTTCTATTAAGTGCTATATTATGTTATGGTTTATTTTAATCCTTCAGAAGTAAATTGAAAAGTTAAATTTGTGAATTTAGTTGACAAGCGGTAAAAATCTAGGATTGAAAATTGATAACATCTATTATATAATTGTTGTATTGACAAAGGCTGATATTAAAAGTATAATTGAGACGAACAAGGGCGTAGTCAAGAGGCTATTGCCCTTTTTTAAAATACCAACCGTGCTTTACTAATTTAAAGCGATACTACTTTAACGAAGTAGACGTTATGCTTTTTGAAAATGGGGGGCTAGCGATTGAATTTACAAGAACAGTTGGGACAATTCAAAGGAAAAACTGGATTTTATTATAAGAACCTTGTGACAAAAGAAACAATTTGTTATCATGAATATGAAGCGTTTCAAGCAGCAAGTGTGATTAAGATCCCAGTTATGATTGAGTTGTTTCGACGTTTTGAAGAAGGAACACTAAGTAAGACCGATACCCTGAAGGTCAGAGAAGAGGATAAGTTACCATCCTGTGGTGCTCTTAGTTATCTTCATGAAGGAATTGAGGTCACATTACTTGATCTATGTACGCTGATGATTATCTTAAGTGATAATACAGCTACGAATCTATTAATACGTTTGCTTGGAATGAAGGAAATCAATCAGACGTTGTCTTCTTTATCTTGCAAGGTAACGAGATTAAATCGTTTGCTTTTTGAAAGAGAATTATCACGACAAGGAATTCAAAATTACGTAGCACCTGCAGAAATAGGTTATTTACTAGAGTTAATGTATCAGAAGGAATTAATTTCTGCATCCGCCAGTGAGGAAATGATAGCAATTCTAAAGAATCAACAATTGAATGGGAAAATACCATTTTTTTGTACCGATTCTACAGAGATTGCACATAAAACAGGGGAAGATGATGGAATTACGCATGATGTAGGAATTGTATTTACAAAAAAGCCCTTTATCATTGCCTTTTGTTCCGAGGACGTTGACGTTCCAAGCTTTGAACGAAGAATTCAAGAAATTAGCTTTGAATTGATGCAACGAAATGGGCTAAACCTGAGATAAACTTGGATGCAAAATATAATGAGATAATAAGTTTCAATTTACAAGATTAAAAATCATGCTTACATGAAAATTATATGAATGGAGGCAGCAAATGAGGATTAAAGATATTCAAGTTGGAGAGGTACATATACCTTTACAGAGGCCATTCAAGACGGCACTTCGTACGGTTACCGATGTGGAAGATATTATAGTCCGTATTGAAACTGAGGATGGAGTGTTTGGGTATGGAGAAGCGCCGCCAACTGCTGTAATAACAGGGGATACAAAAGCCTCTATTGTATCTGCAATCATGGATTTTATTCGTCCAAATCTTATTGGATTGCCAATCGATCATTTGGAAGAGATTTTTTATCGCTTAGATCATTGTATTCTAAAGAATACGTCAGCAAAGGCAGCAGTTGATATGGCGATTTATGATCTATATGCGAAAAGTTTAAATCGTCCTTTATATCAGGTGTTAGGTGGATATAGACAGGAAGTGGAAACCGATATTACCATATCAGTGAATCCAATCAAAGAGATGGTAGAAGATAGCTTAGATGCGGTGAAGCAGGGGTTTCGAATCTTAAAAGTTAAAGTTGGAAAAGATGGCTTACAAGATATCGAGCGTATTGTCCAGATTCGAAAAGCAGTTGGAGATGACATTGTACTTCGTGTCGATGCGAATCAGGGTTGGGATGCGAAACAATCGGTGCGTATCATTCGTGCCATGGAGGACAAAGGCTTAAACATTGAGTTGGTAGAGCAACCAGTGAATGCGCATGATTTTGCAGGAATGCAGTATGTTACTCAGAATGTTAATACAAAAATCTTAGCGGATGAAAGTGTTTTTTCTGCCGAAGATGCAATTAACATTATCAAAGGAAGAGCAGCTGACTTAATCAACATTAAGTTAATGAAGACAGGTGGAATTCATAATGCAATTAAGATTTGTGACATTGCACAGCTCTACCAGGTAGAATGTATGATTGGCTGTATGTTAGAGAGTAAAATTAGCGTTAGTGCTGCAGCACATTTTGCTGGAGCCAAGAAAAATGTAACGATGGCAGACCTAGATGGACCATCCCTTTGTAAGGTGGATCCATACGAAGGAGGGCCAAGCTATGTTGCAAATAGAATTATACTCAATGACACACCAGGGCTAGGAATTCTAAATGCACCTTGCTTTTAAATTAAACGCACTTTGTTTAATCTAAATGTATCTTGCTTTTAATCTAAAAAAGAAAGCAATACAGTTTGTTTACTTTACACCTAAAGTGATAATGAAACACAAATGTATAAATCTTGTTGTTAACAAGATGTGATACACGGGTAACAAGATCCGATTTCAGGTACGAAAGTACTTTGAATATAACCATTCCTAATAGGGAGGGTAACGAAATATAGCTTAGGAGGGAATTTATGAAAAAAAGATTATTAACCTTAGGACTATGTCTTACTATGGTTGTATCGTTATTTAGTGGCTGTGGTAAGAAATCTTCAAGTTCAGACGGTGGTGCTAAGTATCGCCAACTTTACACAGGTGAAGTTTCTACCTTAAATTACTTAGTGACTTCAACAACCAATGATTTTAAACTCAGTGCAAACATTATCGATACTCTTGTAGAGTATGATTCTTATGGCAATGTAAAACCATCATTAGCAGAAAGCTGGACTATGAGTGAAGATGGTCTTACGTATACCTTTAACCTTCGTAAAGGACAAAAATGGGTAGATCATACAGGGAAAGAAGTAGCTGATGTTACAGCAAATGACTTTGTAAGCTCTATGAAGTATGTATTAACATCTACTTATGAAAGCTCCACAGCAGAATTATTATTCGGTGTGATTGCCAATGCAGAAGAATACTTTAATGGAACAATCACAGATTTTTCTCAAGTTGGTGTAAAAGCTCAAGATGATTATACTTTAGTGTATACACTTGCTGCTCCATGCCCATATTTCCTTTCTTCCTTGACTTATGTATGTTATATGCCAGCTTATGGTCCAAAGCTTGAAGAATTAGGTGCTAGCTATGGTGCTGCAACTGGTCCTGATACTTTATACTATTGTGGCGCTTACTACTTATCTGCGTTCGTACCACAAGAGAAGAGAGTATTAACTAAGAATACAAAAAACTGGGATGCAGATCGTGTTTACATTGATACGATAGAAGAAAAATTCAATGCAGAAGCTGCAACCTTAGCACCAACCATGGTGGAACGTAATGAAATTGATTATGCTGAGATTAGCTCTGATATCTTAGATGAATGGTTAAATGATGCAACAAAGAGCAATATGATCAGCCGTAGCCGTTTGAAATCAGATTATTCTTACTTCTATGCATTTAACTTTGATCCTCAGTTTGATGCAGAATATGAACCAGAAAACTGGAAAATTGCTGTTAATAATGAAAATTTCCGTCAAGCAATGATGGCAAGCCTTGACCGTATCAAAGCTTTAAGTGTAGCAGAACCTAATGCACCACAGGAATTACTGTTGAATACGATCACACCTAAGACTTTTGTTTCCTATGAAGGAAAAGACTATACTCAGTTTGGAGAACTTGCAACTATTTCAGGTAGAGATAGCTTTGATACTGCAAAGGCTCTTGAGTATAAGGAAAAAGCTGTTGCTGAATTAACAGCTGCAGGTGCTACCTTCCCAATCAAAGTTTTAATGAAATACAACCCAACCATGACTAACTGGGCAAGTGAGTGTGCAGTAGTTGAACAGCAGATGGAAGGTGTTCTTGGAACTGACTTTATTGATATTATCGTAGAAGCAGGTCCATCTCAGAACTTTTTATCTGAAACTCGTAGAAATGGTAACTATGCATTTATGAAGTGTAACTGGGGTGCTGATTATGCCGATCCTGATACCTTTACAGATCCATTTGGCGTAGGTAACTCCTATAACTTTGTTGAAGTGGCTGTGAATGAAGGTACTGCTTCCGCAGACGTGATTTCTGAATACTTTGGTTTATTAGAGGAAGCAAAGGCACAAACAACTGACATCGAAGCACGTTATAATGCATATGCAAAGGCAGAAGCATTCTTAATCGACCATGCAATTGTCGTTCCTTATGGTGTAACTGAGATGTACTATCAGGTAACAAAACTTAACTTATTTGAAGGTCAGTATGCAAGCTTTGGTGTATCCGTATACAGATATAAGGGCCAAAAGCTTTCTGACAAAGCAATCACTCCTGAAGAATACGAAGCAAACAAAGCAGCATGGGAAAAGGCAATGTCTGAGCAGTAAATGAAAAGGTTTCTTTAGAAGTTACTGGATTCCCATTGACAAAATAAGTGTTATACAAGAAAATAAGAGGGTGGACTGGTTTGCCGTCCACTCTCTTCCTTATTCATAGCAAGGAAAAGCTTATTTTTCTTGTTATGGAGTAGTATACATCACGAAGATAAGGAGTTTGTTTATGGTTAAGTACTTATTAAAACGATTAGGCCGTTCCATCTTAACTCTCGCAATTATTATTACAATTGTGTTTTCCCTGTTACGAATGATGCCAATCGAAGGTTATTTCCAAAACTTTGAGAAGCTAACGGAAGTACAGATTCAAGCAGGTCTTGATAACATGGGACTGAATGATCCATTACCAGTCCAACTATTTAATTTCTTTAAAAATGCGATCCGGGGGGATTTTGGTTTGTCACGTACATACATGGCAAATGTACCGGTTATGGATATCATCGCAGATAAGATACCAATTTCGATGACCTTAGGTATTATCTCTATGATAATAGCAATGCTTTGTGGGTTACCACTCGGCATTTTAATGGCTCGTTCTAAGGGGAAAATCTGGGATAAGCTAGGAACTGGATTTATTGTATTTACACAGGCAGTTCCAGCAGTGGTTTACTTTTTATTCATTCAAGTGTTTGGAACCGAATGGTTTGGACTAAGCATGTTATTTGATAAGGAAAATTTAGCGACTTGGATACTTCCGATTATATCAATGTCAATTGGTAATATCGCATATTATGCAATGTGGCTTCGTCGTTACATGGTGGATGAAAGTAATAAAGATTATGTACGTCTAGCAAGAGCAAAAGGCTTGACTCAAGGGCAGATTATGAGTAAGCATGTATTCCGTAATGCCTTTGTTCCAATGGTTCAATACATTCCGACATCACTTTTAAATACGATGATTGGTTCGATCTATATTGAATCCTTATATAGTATCCCAGGCATGGGTGGTCTTTTAGTTAACGTAATTCAAAGACAGGATAATAATATGGTTCAGGGACTTGTGATTATATTTGCATCGGTTGGAATCATTGGTTTAGTGATTGGTGATATTTTAATGTGTATCGTAGACCCAAGAATCAGCCTAACGAAAAAAGGAGGTGCCCGCTAATGACCCTTCGAGAGAAAAAGACGAAAGAATTAGGTGAACACCTTTGTAAACAGTTAGAAAACGAATTAGATAAAGATATCGCACTAAAAGAGGGAAGACAACATTATGCGAATTTATCGGAGGAAGAACTCTTTACGTTTGCAGAATATGATGAAAAAGCAGGAGAGCGAAGTGGGTATTCGAATTATTCCTATTGGAGATCCACCCTACATGTGTTCTTTCAGAATAAGCTTGCAGTAACTTTGTTATGTATTGTATTTGGTATTTTAATCTTTACAATCATTCAACCATATTTACCAGGACAAAAAGCTCCAAACACTATCTTTGATGATCCTGCAACAGGAATTCAGATTCGTAATCAAGCCCCAAACAAAGAGTTTTGGTTTGGTACGAATCAGATTGGGCAGGACCTTTGGAGCCGTATCTGGTCTGGTACTAGAACGTCCCTTTTTATTGGTTTTGCAGTTGCTGTCATTGAAGCAATCATCGGTATTACGGTTGGTGTACTTTGGGGATATGTTAGAAAGTTAGACTTTATTCTAACGGAAATCTACAATGTTTTAGATAACATTCCAACAACCATTGTATTGATTTTATTCTCTTATATACTAAAGCCAAGCATATCATCATTGATTATTGCAATGACGATTACAGGATGGATACAGATGGCTCGATTTATTCGTAATCAGATTGTGATTATCCGCGATCGTGATTATAATCTTGCATCGAGATGTCTTGGTACTCCAACTTATCGAATCATATTAAAGAACTGTTTACCTTACCTGGTATCAGTAATTATGCTTCGTATGGCACTTGCCATTCCAGCAGCAATCGGAAGTGAAGTATTCATTACGTATATCGGTCTTGGTTTACCATTGAGCATACCAAGTCTTGGTAACTTAATTAATACAGGTAGAATTAAGATGATGACAGCAAGTCTTCGTTATCAGTTAATTTTCCCAACGATTGTTTTATCTATTATAACAATTTCATTCTATATCATTGGTAATGCATTTTCAGATGCTGCAGATCCAAAAAATCACGTATAAGGAGGAACTTTAAGATGAGTCAACAACCAATATTGTCGGTTAGGGATTTGAATGTGAAGTTCAAACTACGTGGGAAAGTACTTCACGCAATTCGTGGT
>JAEZKD010000201.1 GCA_023415655.1 Bacillota bacterium
ATTCTGGGCAGTGTTTTATGAGTAGTATGATTGGTGGACGCAGTGGTAATCGTGGACGCTGTGCTCAGCCTTGTCGTATGGAATATCAAGTAGAAGAGGCGAATCATGTGGTATCGGACAAGGAAAACAGTTATGTATTAAGTCCGAAGGATATGTGCACCTTGCCTATGGTAGCTAAGATGATTGAAGCGGGAATTGATTCGTTTAAGATCGAAGGACGTATGAAACGTCCAGAGTATGCAGCAGGAGTTGTATTAGCCTATAAAAAACAAGCAGATTTATATTATGAGTTTGGAGCTAAGGGCTATGAACAGTACAAGAAAGAGCATCCGAACATGCTGAAGGAGGAGATGCAAAAGCTTCAGGACCTATATAATCGTGGAGGTTTCAGTACTGGTTACTATGATATGCACAATGGAAAGGATATGATGTCCATGCATCGTCCAAATCATAGTGGCGTACTTGTTGGGAAGGTAATCAATCGTCAAGGAATTCAAGCGGAGATCTTATTATCCGAAGATGTAAATGCTCAAGATGTTCTTGAGTTTCGACATAACGGTGAAGCAACGTACGAATTTACGTTAAAGGAAGGTGCTAAGGCAAAGTCGAAAATTAAAACGAATACTAAGCCTGGAAGTAAAATTGAACGTAGAGATGAGGTATATCGTACGAAGAATAGTGCTCTCTTAGAAGATCTAGCGTCGAACTTTATGAAAGAGGAAAAGAAGATTACCATTCAGGGAGAACTGACTGCATGTGTAGGAGAACCATTAACTCTTTCGGTTTGGACAACCATGGAATGTGCAGTTCCTGGTACGAATGTGAAGAAGGAGCCGATGGTTGTTTCGATAACCGAGTATTCAGATGAGGTGAGTGCTGCCCTAAAGCAACCTATGGCAGCAGATAATGTGGAGGAAAAGCTTCGAAAGACAAGTGATACTCCATTTGTGTTTGATTATGTAGCGGTTCATCTAAAAGGAGATGTCTTTTTCCCAATTAGTAAACTCAATGAGCTTCGAAGAAAAGCCTTAGAAGCTTTAGAAAAAAAGATGGCTAGTAGCTTTTCACGAAGTGAGAGTGATTTAGTAAAACCAAGTGATGTTAAATCCATAATAAAAGAAACTACGGAAAAACCACTATCGATGGTAGCTGTGATTAAAACAGAACAACAATTAGAAGCAATCTGTAGTAATTTACAGGTATCGGAAGTGTATCTTGATGTTGCCGAGAACTCCTTTGAGGACCTAGCATCCTTTGCGAGGTTAGCAAAAGAAAGCAATAAGAAGGTATTCCTTTTACTTCCACATATTCTAAGAGGAAGTTCCTATGATGAGTTGGTATCGTATAAAGAGCAATTGGAGGACGATACTATAGACGGATATGTGATAAAGAATTTTGAAGAGCTATCCTATTGCCGTCAGGTATTAAAGACTACGAAGGAGATTCGTTTGGATTATAATATGTATGTTATGAATGAGGAAGCCATTCGATTTTATGAGGAGCTTGGTATTCATCATTTTACGGCATCCATCGAGCTTAATTATCAAGAGCTAAAGGCTATGCCATTAAACAATTTCGATATGGTTGTCTATGGATATCTTCCATTGATGGTGTCAGCGCAATGTGTACGCAAGAATACGAGTGAGTGCCGCTTGAAAGAGGGAAAAGCAAAGGCATATGATATTACATCTGCAAAACCTCTGGTGCTGAAAGACCGTGTACAAAATCAACTTATGGTTCGGACCAATTGTCATTATTGTTATAATTCCATCTATAATTCTCAGTGCTTGAGCTTACTTTCGAATGCTACTGAGATCAAGGGCTTGAATCTACGAGGAATTCGTCTTGATTTTACCACAGAAACCAAGGAAGAGACGGAGTTAGTACTAAGTCAGTTCTCTGAAGGTTTTTATAAGAATGCAAAGATCGATTATGATAGTGGAAACTATACGAAAGGTCACTTTAAGAGAGGAATCCTATAAGGAGGTAAGGGATGACAAGAATAATCATTGAATTAGTCAAATATCTGACTATTATCTTCCTAACTCTATATACGTTTATTGCCTTTCGCGTGGTTATGATGAAACCTGGGAAGGCAAGGGATAAACGAACGCGAATGATGACAGCCCTGATGTATCTCATCCATGGCATTAATTTTGGCGTCATTTACTTAAATACGCAAGACTATCGTGTTCTGATTCTATATGGTGCTCAACTATTAGTATTTATTGGATTTGGAGCCTTATATCAAGTCAGCTATAGAAAAATGTCAGTTCCAGTATTTCGGAATATGATGATGCTATTGATGCTTGGTTTTGTCATGATTACACGCTTATCGTTAGATAAGGGAATTCGACAATTTACCTTTGCTACGATTGCATTAGCTTCTTGTCTGATTGTTCCTTATTTTATAGATCGTTATCGTACGTTAAGAAATTTCTCTTTTCTCTATGGAATAGCAGGCTTATTAACGCTTATCTTTGTTCTATTCTTTGGAAAGGTGTTATATGGTGCAAAAAACTGGCTTGTCATTGGGAACATTCAATTTCAACCTTCTGAGTTTGTCAAATTACTGTTTATCTTTTTCGTTGCCTCTGCATTGAGTAAAAGGAATGATTTTCACAGAGTAATGGTAGTTTCACTGTTAGCTGCAGCGCATGTCTTGGTACTTGTTCTGGAAAGAGACCTAGGTGGTGCTTTGTTATTTTTTATCACCTATATTATTATGCTTTATTCGGCTACAGGGAAAGGAATTTATCTGTTATGTGGTGGGGTTGGTGGTTCTCTAGCCGCAATCCTTGCTTATTTTATGTTCTCTCATGTCAGAGTACGTGTAACTGCCTTTTTAGATCCATTTGCGGTGATTGAGAAGGAAGGCTATCAAATCGCTCAATCACTGTTTGCTATTGGAACAGGTGGATTTGCGGGAATGGGATTGACGCAAGGACTTCCAACGAACATTCCAGTGGCTGAAAGTGATTTTATCTTTTCAGCCATCTCAGAAGAGATGGGAGCAGTGGTGGGGATCTGCATCTGTCTGATTTGCTTAAGCTGCTTTATCATGTTTATTAATATCTCTGTGAAGTTTAAGGAGCCATTTTATAAGATTATGGCGCTTGGTCTTAGTACTATGTACATCAGTCAAGTATTCCTAAACATTGGTGGAGCAATTAAGTGCATTCCTTCCACAGGAGTAACCCTTCCATTGATTAGTTATGGTGGAAGCTCAGTACTAAGTAGTATTATTATGTTTAGTATCATTCAAGGTATGTATGTGCTTCATATGCGAAGGGAAGAGGTTGCAGAGGGTGTTGAGGTAAATGAGCTTGAAGAAACGGCGCAGAAAAAATCATATAACCGTTCGATACTGTCCTTAACTTATGTATTCTCAGGTTTGCTCTTTGTTGTGGTTGGTTATTATAGTTATTTTGTTGTTGCACAAGGGAAGTCATTTATCAACAACTCGTATAATAAACGACAGGATCTAATGGCAAGCTATATCCTACGGGGAAAGATCTATTCTGCAGATGGACAAATTCTGGCGCAGACAATTACCGTCAACGAAGAGGAGGTACGTATTTATCCATATGAGAACGTATTCTCTCATGTCGTTGGTCGTACCTTGCATGGTAAAACAGGAATTGAACAATCAGAAAGCTTTTCCATGCTCACATCTTCTGAAAATCCAATCACTCAAATTGTCAATACCTTAAGTGGTAAAAAGAATGAGGGGGACAATGTAATTACTACCATCAATGCTAAACTACAGCAAGCTGCCTATGATGCATTAGGAAATCACCGTGGGGCAGTAGTTGTACTGGAACCATCGACTGGGAAAATTCTTGCTATGGTTTCCAAACCAGATTATGACCCGAACACTATAATGAAAGATTGGGATGATCTAACGAAGGATAGTGCTTCACCGCTTTTAAATCGTGCAACCCAAGGCTTGTATGCACCAGGTTCAACCTTTAAGATTTTGACTGCCTTAGAATATATCAGAGAGAATCCAAACTATGAAGAGTATGAATACACCTGCACCAGTGAGGCAACCTTTCATCAAGTCACGATTCACTGTGCGAATGGAATTGCTCATGGGAAGCAGGATTTAATCGAGTCCTTTGCGAATTCTTGCAATACCTCGTTTGCCAACCTAGGAAGTATGCTGAATATGGATCGATTTTGGCAATTGTGTAATACCATGTACTTTAACACAACGCTTCCAATTGAATTAAAAAC
>JAEZKD010000296.1 GCA_023415655.1 Bacillota bacterium
CCATCGATGAGGAAGTAGCAAAGCATCTGAATACGATTTTAAAAGATAAATAAAGATTGAAGTAAAAGAAAGAGTTTCGATAGCGAAACTCTTTCTTTCAGGATAGAAAACTTTGATCTTACTGAAAGAGTAGGGATTAGGAGGTACACAAAGGAAATATATTAGTGTAGGACAAGGTGTACTATAAAAATGGAGGATTAGCTTATGGAAAAATGGAAAAAGATGATGGTAATCTCTTTTGCTGTAATGTTATCATTGTCCGGATGTTCAACGAAGGAAACGGTCAGTGAGAATAACACAGATGTTAGTAAGCTTACAATCGCCCCTGAGGTATCAGAGGATTTTGAAAGTGAAGTAGGGCAAGAACAATCAACGATGGTAGAAGCCTTGAGTAACTATGTTAGTAGTGATGAGTTAGCATTAGCAGATTATTGGGGGTTAAGTAAGGAAGAGAGTCTGGCTAGGGTTATGAAGAAAGCAAGGGCTGGGGAGAAGGTTACGATTGTCGTGCTTGGTGGATCAATTACACAGGGGACGATTTCATCAGGGAGTGATGATACAAAGCTTGAGAATAAGACCTCTTATGCGGATATTTTTTTTGATTGGTGGGAGAAAACCTTTCCTGAGGTAGAGTTTGAATTCTTTAATGCAGGAATCGGTGCAACGGATTCGTATTTGGGGGTACATCGTGTACAAGCGGATGTACTTAATTATCATCCAGATTTAGTTCTCGTGGAATTTGCAGTGAATGATAGTACGACTTATTTTTATGAGAAATCCTATGATAATCTTCTGCGCAAGATTTTGCTATCGAAAGATCAACCAGCAGTCATGTTATTATTCATGGGACAAACGAATGGTACATCAGCTCAAATGAATCAAAGCAAAATAGGATATCGTTATTCTCTTCCTATGATTAGCTATATCAATGTTATCGAGCATATGATGGAACAAGGTACCTATACCAAAGAGGACCTTTCAGGAGATGAAGTTCATCCTTCGGCACTTGGACATGCTATTGCTGGTGAGGTCCTATGGAAATATCTAAATTCCGTGTATGCGATGGTGGATTCCTATGAGGAGCCAGAAGTTTTTAATGAGTCACCGGTAACGAAGGAATGTTATTTGGATGCCCAGATCTTAGATCGTTCAAACATTGAGCCGGATACTCTTGGTAGCTTTGTTCCTAGTAAGGTATTTGAGACCTTCCCAAATAACTGGACCTGCCAAGAGGGAGAGGGAGAAATTACATTTACTACAAACCTAAAGAATCTTGGTATTATGTACTATTATCAGACGGATGGAAAGGGTGGCCAATTTGATGTCTTTGTAGATGATAAGAAGGTAGCAACACTGGATGCTGATTTTTCCAGAGGCTGGGGTAATTATGCTAAGTCAATGGAATGTTACACTTCAGATGTATCTGCAGAACATAAAATCGTTATTAAAAAATCACCAGACTCTACTGGAGATGTCTTCACGATTCTTGGGCTGTTAGTTTCTTATTAGGCTAAGAATAGGTGAAGGCATAAATAAATTATACATAAAATAATGGGAATACTAATAAGGTTTCTGAAAATTTGACGAAAGATACTAATATATCTGTGAAATATGCCGATATTCTTAATAAGATAATTAAGATAGGAGGTGATTCACGGAAATGCATATGTACAGCTATTATATAAAGTGGAACCTATTCATAAGACGCTTTGTCTCAACAATGGTGGAAAGAGAGGTGAAACGAATCATGGTCTCTGTGCCTATGTGGCACATGGATATGAGCGTAAAAAGAATACAAGCTTGGGAGTAAGTTCTAATCGATCCTACAAGTCAGGTTGCTATAATAAGTATGGCTATGAGGAGGAGCAAGATCATAACGTATATTTCCAGGTAAGAACATAGATTACCATGATATTACTAATGACGAAACCAGTCTGTTTGATGTAACATTACTATATACTTTAATAGTCTAAATTAACAGAATGGAGGAGCTTATGGAACGCTATAAGGAAATTAAAATCTCTGAGGATCTGCAAGGACAAGTAGTATTAGACTACAAAAAAGACGTTACATACATATCAAACAATGGAGAAGAATTGCATCTACAAATAATCATTCCTTCCGCTACCGATGAATCTGTTCAAAAAAAATATCCTTGTATCCTATATCTTATGTCCAAAGTGGAAGAGAAAAAAGATCTTGATCGCAGTATACCGAGATTGACTCAGTTAGCCAAGCGTGGTTATGTAATTGCCCTAATGGAAACACCAGAAGAACACAGCACATACCAAAAGCAGTTGGAGTCTTGTCAATTAGCAATTAAATACTTGGTTGAAAATGAATCTTCTTATCCAATTTCAACACAGAATTTGTTTATCTTAAGAGATGGGAATCAGGAAGAACAGTTGGATGAAACTATGATAAAGGATAAACTCTTAGTTCCAGAAAATCAGCATGATCATAAAATTCGTGCCATCATTTGTTTAGGTGGAAAAGATCAAATGAATGTATTAGAAAAAAAGATAGATTATGTAATTCCACCTGTTTTAATGTTATCAGCAGATTCTAACAAAGAAGATCATCCAGAATTCTGGACTGAGGAAGCCATAGATATCATGGAGGATTTTCTCAGTAGCTATATCGAATAATGGTACCATAGGGACTGTCGCATCTGAGACAGTCCTTTTTAATTCATAGAAACTGTGTTTCCTATGAATTAAAAAGGACCTAAAAAACAGGGCAACAATGCATACTCGGGGGATACCCCCCTCTGCGCGGGAACAAAGTGTGCTATGAGAGATTTTAATCGTGAGAGTGTGCAAAGCACACTTTGTTCTTTTTAGGAATCGGTTACACACTTTGTTATTTGATTTCATTGAATTGCTGTTGCACTTGGAAATAATAAATTATATAATAAGCCTAACATGTCGACGTATTAGCGGAGGGGCATACGATGCAGATAAAAAGGCTAAGTCAGTGGTATTTAATCATCTCAGCAATCATTGTTGGGTTTATTTTATATGTCTCATTCACATTTCACAATACAGAACAGGATTGTTACCAATGGAATAAGATTGTAAAATTGAATGATGGATGGTTGTACGAAGATCAAGTTGGGAATCAAACCATAGTTGATTTACCAACTACTAAGATGTCAAAAGCAAATGTAACCTATAAATTGACGAATACATTACCACCAGTTGTATGTGATGGGAGTGTATTGAGTTTTAAAAGTGATCATTTACTGTTAAATGTATATATTCAGGACCAATTAATATATTCTCTACAGATAGATCAGCATAGTACCATAGGCAAATCTCCTGGTCTTTCTTATGTGTTCGTACCGTTGAAGAGCGATATGGGTGGGAAGACAATCAGAATTGAGTATACACCCGTTTATGCTGACTCAAATCTTAAATTCAGTAGCATACAACTTGGAGATAAAAGTACCATTCTAACAGGCATTCTACGTCAGAATCTGTTTGCAATCTTAATCTGTGCATTGAGTTTTTGCCTTGGATTGATCTTTATTGTGACCTACTTCATTAAACGAAAAACATATGAATTGAGCAAAAGTTTGATGTATTTAGGTGTGTTTGCCATCCCGCTATCAATCTGGTCACTGTCGGAAACACAAACCTTACAGTTCTTCTTTTCAAATGTTTATGCATTGCAATTTGTTCCATATTTATCACTTGCGCTATGTCCATTGCCATTTTTTTTGTATTACATCGAACGTTATCATATTAAGCCATCAAGGCTTGTATCATTGATTGGTTGTATCTGTTGTTTTAGTACCTTTGGATTTTTAGTATTTCAAGCCTTTGGTATTATGGATCTTCCAGAGGCACTGTTTCTGATCCATATTTCAATCGCACTGGTACTTTCTTATACCTTGATTGATTCAATGTATCATTATCGAAGATATCGTATACGTGTAGGTAAATTTTTCTCTCTATCCTCAATTAGCATGGTTTTTATGTTGATTTGTACGATCATTGATTTGATACGATATTACGTATCGTATGAAGGAGATTATGCAAAATATGTTCGGATTGGGTTTTTCCTTTATCTTGGATGTACAGGCCTGGGTACCATTTTTAGATCTGTTCAAATAGATCGAGAAAATAAGGAATTAGAGCTATTGGCATATGCAGATGCTGTGACTGGTGTTTTGAATGAAGCTGCATTTGCAAGAGATATCAAAGAATTCGAAGAGAGTCATCAATTTAGCTTCGTTATTATTGAGGTGATAAAGCTAGATGAGGTTATGCATAGATATGGAACTCAAATTAAAGATGAGTTATTATTTAGTGTTGCTAGAATCCTAGGAAAAGTGTTTCATGGGAGTGAGAAGATATATCGTATCTCAGAAACTATGTTTATTCTGACACTTCCAAATTATGATGAGATGATATATGCTAGTAGCATGAGTGCAGTGGAGAAACGAGTACATAATTCCAATAAGAGCCGTGGTGTAAAGATTGAACTGAAACATACGTATGCAGTTTACAATCGGGAAAGCGGAATAGGTATAAAGAATCTATTAGAGGATATGGGAATTTCTTTGAGGAATATGAAAAATAACGGAATGAACCAAGCTTAGAAGCAAAAGTGAAGGAGTTTTCATGAAAGTAAAGTATAAAGTATTAACAGTTGCAATGTGTATTGGAATGACAATGAGTGGTTGTAGTCTAAATAGTGCAAATCGCAGTTATAATAAAGCAGTAAGTGCCTATGAAGAGAGTGATTTTGGGATAGCAAAATCGTATTTTGAAAAAGCAATTGATAAAAATCCAGATAAAGCAGAATATCATCTGGATTATGGATTTACGCTACTTGCCTTAAAAGACTATGTCAAAGCAAGAGAGCAGTTTGCCTATGTGATTATGGATAAGGATATTCCTATGGTAAAGGAGAATAATAAGAAAGCATACCGCGGAATTGGTATCACTTATCTGTCGGAAGCTAATTTTGAAGATGCGATTACCTATTTTGACTTTTCATTGCAGGCTGGTGAGGATACATCCATTGACATAGATGTTATGTTTTATAAAGCAAGTGCACTTGAGCAATTAGGTAAATTGCAAGAAGCGGTTGAACTTTATTCTAAGATACTAGAAATGAGATCAGAGGATGCGTCTATCTATAATGCGAGAGCCAATTTGTATCGTTTGTTGGGAGAATATGATTTAAGCATAGCTGACTATGATAAAGCAATTGAGTTATCACCCGATGTATTTAATTTTTATGTGGGTAAGTTCGCAACATTAAAGGAATATGGAAAGAATGTAGAAGCAATTGCAGTGCTCGAACAAGCTGCTCATCTTAAAGTAACAACCGACCAGGATAAGTATGAATTAGCAAAGGTTCATTTTTATCAAGGGAATTATGAAGTGGCAATGAATGAATTTGCATTAAGCAAGGAAGCTGGATTTACGAGTGCTGATTACTTTATCGGTGAAATTTATCTAAGTAATAAAGATTATGCCAATGCGGTAAAGTGTTTTAAAGAGTATGTTGCGAATGGGAATATAGTTTTTGCAAAATTATATAATCAGATGATGACTTGCTTTTTACAGTTAGAAGATTATGAGATGGCGAAGGACTGTTTGGACAAAGCTAAGAAGCTAACTGATATATCGATTCAGGATCAACTTCTAAAAAATGAGATTATATATCTAGAGCATGTAGGTAAGTTCCAAGAAGCTTTAACAAAAATGGAAGCATACTTAAAGAAGTATCCAGAAGATGAGCATGCCTTAAAGGATTATTATTTTTTAATAACTCGAGTGCAGGTACCATCAATTCCAGGTTCTGAAGTAGATGGAGGTGTTTTAGGAGAAACTTCGGTAGAGAAGCCATAAGAAATCAAACTTTTGAGAGGCATCCTTGTTTTGCGGATAGGATTAAGATAAAGGAGAATGAAATGTCGGAATTATATGAAATTAAGGAAGAAGCAGAACGAGTGATTTTAGTAGCTGTTTCAAATCAAGATGGAGACGATACGAGGGAGTCGGTCGATGAATTAGAGGAACTAGTAAAGACAGCTGGTGCCATCACTCTTGCAAAGGTAATCCAGAATCGTGAAAGTGTTCATCCTGGTACTTATGTTGGGAAGGGTAAGATTGAAGAAATTGCGAATCTAGCATTTGAGCTTGGTGCTACTGGGATTATCTGTGACGATGAATTATCTCCTGCACAGCTTAAAAATCTTGAGGATGCTTTGCAGATGAAGGTAATGGATCGAACAATGATTATCCTAGATATCTTTGCTCAGCATGCCAGTACAAGAGAAGGTAAAATCCAGGTTGAATTAGCACAGTTAAAATATCGCTCGACTCGTCTGATTGGAATGAGAAATTCTCTTTCTAGACTTGGTGGTGGTATTGGAACAAGAGGTCCAGGTGAGAAGAAGTTAGAGATTGATCGAAGATTAATCAAAGATCGAATCAATCAATTAAATCAGGAATTAAATGATATTAAAAAGAATCGAGAGGTTGCAAGACAGTTAAGAGCTAGGAATCCGATTCCTGTGGTTGCAATTGTTGGATATACGAATGCTGGAAAATCTACGTTGTTAAATCATTTGACGAAGGCGGAGGTGCTAGAAGCAGATATGCTTTTTGCAACCTTAGATCCTACAACAAGAAATCTTGAATTAGAGAGTGGTCAGCAAGTTTTAGTCACAGATACGGTAGGATTTATTCGTAAGCTACCTCATCACTTGATCGATGCATTTCGTTCTACTCTAGAGGAGGCTAAATATGCAGATATTATACTACATGTAGTAGATGCCTCCAATCCATGCGCGGATAAGCATATGTATATTGTATACGAGACACTAAAGCAGCTTCAGGTGTTTGATAAGACAGTAATAACAGCTTTTAACAAACAAGATTTGGTCGAGCATGGAGAACAAATCAAGGATTTGAAAGCAGATCGAGTTGTAAAAATCTCTGCAAAGAATGGAGAAGGCTTGCCACAATTGCTTGAAATACTCGAAGAGATACTTAGAAATCAAAAAACACTCATTGAGCATACCTTTACGTATCAAGAAGCCGGGAATATACAAGCGATACGTAAGTATGGTCAATTATTAGAGGAATCCTATACTGAGGATGGAATTTTTGTAAGAGCATATGTGCCAAAAGATATTGCCAATCGCATTCTATCCAAATAGAACTCATAACTGGTGCAAAGTAATATCTAAGCCGACAAATTATTAGATAAGATTCTTGTTTTTTATTTACAGTAATTTACAAAAATGCTGAAACGCAGTAACCATATGTGTTTCAGCATTTTTTTATAAAAACACTAGATATAGTGGTAAGGGAGAAAAATGTAAAATATATATTGTAGTTAATTCTTGACGAACTCTTCCAGTTCTGCTAGAATTTAGGTTAGAGGTCATAGCAATGTATGGGAATGTTAGACTTTGGTATGCGGGGGATTTATGCATGCATTAAGATTATATAGCAAGAAGGGAGAAGTACACATGATTAAAGTTGTCAAACGAGATGGTGATATTGCCGAGTTTAATCTAGGGAAAATTAGCAATGCTATAGCAAAGGCGTTTAATGCAACACAAAAGCTTTACAATGAGGACATAATTAATTTGCTAACGTTACGTGTTACCTCAGATTTTCAAGGCAAGGTGAAAGAGGATACCATCCATGTGGAGGATGTTCAAGATAGTGTAGAACATGTTCTAGAGCAAACTGGTTATACCGATGTTGCAAAAGCGTACATACTATATCGAAAAAATCGTGAAAAAATTCGTAACATGAAATCAACAATTTTGGATTATAAGGAAATTGTTAATAGCTATGTAAAAGAAGAGGATTGGCGTGTTAAGGAGAATTCCACCGTTACTTACTCTGTCGGCGGTTTGATTTTACATAATTCAGGATCGATTACAGCTAATTATTGGTTATCTGAGATATATGATGAAGAGGTTGCCAATGCACACCGTAACGCTGACATACATATTCATGACTTATCCATGTTAACCGGATACTGTGCCGGTTGGTCGCTAAAACAATTAATTAAGGAAGGGCTTGGGGGAATTCCAGGGAAAATCACTTCCTCTCCAGCAAAGCATTTATCAACCTTATGTAATCAAATGGTAAACTTCCTAGGAATCATGCAGAATGAATGGGCAGGAGCACAAGCCTTCTCCTCCTTTGATACTTATCTTGCACCATTTGTAAAGATTGACAACTTATCCTACCATGAAGTAAAGCAATGCATTCAATGCTTTATCTATGGAGTTAATACACCAAGTCGTTGGGGAACACAAGCACCATTTTCTAATATTACTTTGGACTGGACGGTGCCAGCAGATCTTGCAGATCTTCCATGTATTGTAGGTGGTAAGGAAGTTAACTTTAAATATAAAGATTGTAAGAAAGAGATGGATCTTGTCAATAAAGCCTTTATTGAGATTATGATTGAGGGAGATGCAAACGGAAGAGGATTCCAGTATCCAATTCCAACCTACTCCATTACCCGAGATTTTGACTGGTCAGATACTGAAAATAATCGCCTTTTATTTGAAATGACTGCAAAATACGGTACACCATATTTCTCAAATTATATTAATTCTGATATGGAACCAAGTGACGTACGTTCCATGTGTTGCCGCCTTCGTTTGGATCTTAGAGAACTACGAAAGAAAACTGGTGGATTCTTTGGTAGCGGAGAGAGCACAGGTTCCATCGGGGTAGTAACCATAAACATGCCAAGAATCGCGTATTTATCAGCGGATGCAAAGGAATTTTATCAACGCTTAGATCGTATGATGGATATCTCAGCTCGTTCCCTAAAGGTAAAAAGAGATGTTATTAGTAAGCTATTGAATGAAGGATTATATCCATATACGAAGCGTTATTTGGGAACTTTTGATAATCATTTCTCTACCATTGGGTTATTAGGTATGAATGAGGTTGGCTTAAATGCGAGATGGCTTGGAAAAGATATGACAGATAAGAAGACCCAGGATTTTACTGTTGAAGTTTTAAATCATATGAGAGAACGACTTGGGGATTACCAAGTAGAATATGGCGATCTTTATAACCTAGAAGCGACTCCAGCTGAATCGACTTCCTATCGTCTAGCAAAGCATGACCGTAAGAGATGGGCACAGATTAAGACAGCAGGAAAAGAAGGGGATACTCCATATTATACGAATAGTTCTCATCTACCTGTTGATTATACCGAGGATATATTCTCTGCTCTTGATGTACAGGATCGTTTGCAGACACTCTATACTTCTGGTACTGTATTTCATGCGTTCCTTGGAGAGAAACTTCCAGACTGGAAGGCAGCTGCGAAGCTGGTAAAAACCATTGCTCAGAATTATAAGCTTCCTTACTATACGATGTCTCCAACTTATTCTATCTGTAAAAATCATGGATACATTAATGGTGAAGCTTTTGTTTGTCCTGATTGTGGTGAGACTGCAGAAGTGTATAGTCGTATTACTGGTTATTATCGTCCAGTTCAAAACTGGAATGAAGGAAAATCACAAGAATACAAAAATCGTATGGAATATAATATGAAAGCAGCGTTAAATCAGGAACAATCAAAGGTTGAAGCGAAAGAGAAACTAAATGTTGCGATTGATTTGTCCAACACTGTTCAAACGATGGATGATGGGCTTTATCTATTTACAACGAAAACTTGTCCCAACTGTAGTATCGCCAAAGCAGTCTTATCGGATATGAATTATATTGTCATTGATGCAGAGGAACAACCAGAGATTACGACACAACTTGGAATTATGCAGGCACCAACATTAGTTGTCGTTGCAGATGGTGAGACTAAAAAGTATACCAACGTTTCAAGTATACGAGGATTCTTAGAAGAATGCTGTGTTATGCAATAATTCTATGCGATTAGTTTATCTAAGATATAAAGAGAAGGGCGTGCTTTAAGTGGCACACGTTAAGAAAAGGAGATGAGTTTCATTTTTGAAACTTGTCTCTTTTTGTTTTCATCATTCAGAAAAAAATACTTGAAAAATTGACACAGGGAGTCTACTATTAAACTGAAAATAACAGGTTCAGGAAGAATAATTATAAAAACTTAGAAAGAAGGATTTTCATATGTTAAACATTAGAATTGAAAAGACAACATGTCCAAAGGAACTGCCAGCAGCAGACAATCCTTTGAAATTTGGAACCATTTTTACGGATCATATGTTTCTTATGGATTATGAGGTAGGTAAGGGATGGTATGATGCAAGAATTGTCCCATATGGACCAATTCAATTAGACCCTTCTGCTATGGTATTGCATTATGGACAGGAGATGTTCGAAGGTTTAAAAGCATATAAAACAGAAGATGGAAGAACCCTTCTTTTCCGTCCTGATAAGAATGCAGAAAGAGCCATCAATAGCAACAAGCGACTTTGCATGCCAGAGCTTAGCGTAGAAGACTTTGTACAGGCAGTCAAAGCAGTCGTAAAAATGGATGAAAGATGGATTCCAACAAAACCAGGAACCTCATTGTACATACGACCATTTATGTTTGCAACGGATCCATACCTTGGAGTTCGTCCATCCAA
>JAEZKD010000297.1 GCA_023415655.1 Bacillota bacterium
GATCAGATTAGTAATACGGACAAAATACGTAACAAGATTTATGAAGCAAGGAAGGAAGAACCAATTAAAATAAGTGCAATATCTAGATTGGGCATTGAAAGAATCAGAGAAGAGATTATTAGAAATATTCCTGAGGATTATGATGCAAAAAGTATTACAGGAGATCTGGTTCAAGAAGGCGATACGGTTCTGCTGATTATGCCACAGGATATTCAAGCCCCGAAAGGACGATTAATTCTACCCCAAGTACAAACGCTTCGTGAGTTACTTGATAAGAAATGTATCGTTTTAAGCTGTACCGCAGATAAAATCGATGAATCCTTAGCTAGTTTAACCAGGCCACCAAAGCTAATCATAACCGACTCTCAGATATTTTCAATGGTATATGGGAAAAAGCCGGCTGAAAGTATGCTTACCTCCTTCTCTGTATTATTTGCGAGCCATAAAGGCGACATTGACTATTTTATTAAAAGTGCATCAGCACTCGATACGTTAACGGAGAAATCAACGGTATTAATCGCAGAAGCCTGCACCCATGTCCCTCTAACCGAAGATATTGGCAGGGAGAAGCTTCCCCGTATGTTAAGAAAGAAGGTCGGCGAAGGGTTAACCATCGTCAATGTGAGTGGGAGTGATTTCCCTAAGGACCTTTCCGGATATGATCTGGTTATTCAGTGCGGAGCCTGTATGTTTAATCGAAAATATGTAATGAGTAGGGTAGAACAGGCAAAAAATCAGAATGTCCCGATGACAAATTACGGAGTTACAATTGCTTATCTTTCCGATATCCTGGATAAAATCACAATTACTTAAAAAGCAAAAACTCATTATAAAATGAAATTGAACTAATAAAGTCCATAGTGGATTTTATCTGTGTTATATAACTCAGGAAAGCCTTGTTTCTTAAGGCTTTTTTTGATTCATTATTTTCTATAGACTGTAAGTTCTATGTATTGCTTTAAACGAAATACAAAAAATGTAATGGAAAAGGATGGCATAAAATCACGATTTATGTTAAAATATGAAAAGTAGATGTTTATGATAAAGATTGGTGGTGTTCATGTAGTGAAAAAGAAGATTTTATTTGGTCTTATTGCTATTTTAATATTATTAGTAGCAGGAATTGATACATTTTTTGTTTCAAAAAATAAAGATAAAACTGATGTTTCTGATTCTACTTATATAACTTCATTCGAATACTCATTTGGAAGTTTCTTTGCTGGATATTATGAGTATGAAATTTATCAAGATGGTAATCAATATATTTTTATAGGCAAAGGAAGTAATGGTGTCGATTTAGATATCAAGGAGACAATTGATCGCGATATTTTAGATGAAATTCAAGAAATAATCCAAAAGTATGATGTTAAAAAGTGGAATGGTTTTAATAAAAGAAATAGAGATGTTTTAGATGGTCATAGTTTTTCGCTGTTAGTAAGATATGATGATCATAAAATAAGGGCGAATGGTTATATGAAATATCCTATATATTATGATGATTTTCAAAAGGAAATCCAAGATTGCTTTGATTCATTAGTTAGTAATTTAAAAAAGGGATAAAAAGAACAGCTAATTATGTTTTGTATGGTAAAGGGAAAATTATCGTATGGGTTTATTTATCAAAATGAAAGATCCGAAATGAGAGGGATACAGATGATAGATTACGTTAAATTTGAAAATTATAGATGTTTTGAAATTACAACTGTTTCCTTTAAAGATTTAACTATATTAGTTGGTAAAAATAATGCAGGAAAATCAACAATTATTGAAGCATTGAGAATGATTTCATTTGTAGCAGGTAAAGCTGTCAAAACTACTTATAAAGAACCACCATATGGTTTCCCAATATCAAATAGATATAAGGGGATAAAAGTTGATGTTGATAAACTAAAAATTGACTTAAGGGGAATTGTTTATCTATATGAAGATAAATATTCGAAAGTAAAAGCTTATTTTACTGATGGATGTATAATTGAAATTTATGCTAATTCTGATATAGCATTTGCTTGTGTGTTTTCACCTGATGGAGAAAATATAAAATATAAGTCAAGTGCAAGTATTTACAATTTAAACACTATTAATATTTTGCCACAAATTGGATTAATAAAAGAGAACGAAAGGATTTTGGAAGAAAATAGAGTAGTAGATTATAGAGATACTTATTTATCATCAAGACATTTTAGAAATGAAATGTTTATCTATAAAGATGAGTTCTGGTTAGAATTTAAAAAAATTGCTGAAGATTCTTGGGAAGGCTTAGATGTTGTATCTCTTAATTATAATATTACTGAAAGTGATTTTATACATTTAATGATAAGTGACGGTCATTTTATGGCTGAAATAGGCCTAATGGGAAGTGGACTTCAAATGTGGCTTCAGATTATATGGTTCTTATGTAGGACTAAGGGGTGTGAAACTATAATATTAGATGAGCCAGATGTATATATGCATCCTGATTTACAAAGAAAAATATTGGCAATGGTTAAAAAAAGATATTCACAAGTTATTATAGCGACACATTCTGTAGAAATTATTTCGGATGTTGATCCAGAGAATATACTTGTGGTAGATAAAGGTACAAGAAAGATGAAATATGCTAATAATTCTCTTGCTGTACAGCAAATTATTGATAATATTGGAGGCATTCAGAATTTATCATTATTAAGAATAGGGATTAAAAAGAAATGTTTATTTGTTGAGGGAGAAGATATTAAAATATTATCTAAATTGTATAATAAACTTTATCCAGAAACTGATATTGATTTGAATTCTATACCATCTATTGCTTTAAAAGGGTTTTCTAATCTATCAGAAGCTTATGGAGCAGCTAATTTATTTTATCAAGAAACAGAGGGATATATAAAGTGTACATGTATTCTAGATAGAGATTATTTTCCCGATGAGGAATTAAAGGAGAATATTGCAAAAGCAGAATCTAATCATCTAAAATTACATATATGGAAAAGGAAAGAAATAGAGAATTATCTTATTGTTCCAAAAGCTATTTTTAGATTAACTAAACGGGATTCTACTGAATATGAAGAGTTTTATAGTAAATTTAATGATTTAGTTGATAACTTTAAAGACTATGTAATGGATCAATACGCTGAAAAATATAGAAGTTATAAATTAGTTGCCCATAGTACTAGTAACGATTATGCTAGAAAAATAATTAGAGAAAGATGGACAACGCTAGAAAATAAAATAAATATGATCGGTGGTAAAGAACTTATAAAGAAAATAAATACTTGGCTAAAAGCTGAGTATAAAATTAGTTCTTCGATAAATCAACTAATTAAGGAACTTCATGCAAATGAAATTGACGCTGAAATTGTTAGTGTATTAGAAATGATAATTTAGCCATAAAATCATAGGTAGAAATCGTTAAAATTCCGGACAAAATAATCTTAAAGGATATTTAACCGATGTTCGACGTATTAAATATGTACCCTTACACCCCAGACTAAGTTCATACAACCTGTGTCCGTATTAATGGATCTATGTACTTTTAGATGAGTATAGTAAGGATAGAATCTCAAAAAAGAATAATTAAATCTAAAACAGGGAGGATTTAAATGAGAAAAATTTTATATTATCCGAATATAAACATTAATGATGGAGTATGGTTAAGAAATGCACTTCTTTACTGGGACAAGGTATCATCTATTATGCCTTACAATAGTAGTGATTATAAGGTTTCACCTGAATTACAGTATTTAATGTCAACAGAATTTTTTGAACCAACAAGACCCGATAATGTTGTGTTTTCAGAATTATATAATGATTTTCTAAATGAGCTAAAAGAAAAAGTTTTACCATATAATACTGATAGAACTAGAAGTAATTTCACTAGAGTACATAAATCTAAAATTGAAAATGTTTTACAAAATTGTTTGTTGCATCATTCCAAATTATCAAATGATATACTACAAATTTTAGAAGAAAAAAACATTATAATAAGGACAACTAATAAACAGTGGTATTTAATGGATGAAGCAATATCAAATATATATATGACAATACTTGCCAAGTACTTAGCTGCTCTTGATAATGATGACGACACAATTATCAGCACGGATCGTTATAATATTCAAAATATTGCATACAAAAGGAGAGTGTTTAGTACAAATTATGAAAATCGGAAACCATTTATAGAATATAGTTGTAAAGCCTTACCAGTACCAGCTATGGATATATCAATAGATGACATATTAAAATTTAAAGTCAGACGACAAGATGAACTAAAAAAATTTAGGCTTCAATTAATAAAACTTGAAGAAGCACTTATGTGCTGCGAAGATTATATTGAAATAAAAGCCAAGATTAGTGAGTTTGAAGAAGAAATTGATTTAGGACTTAAAGAACTTGAACAAGTTATGAAGGAATGTCGTTGGAGATTGAGGCCAACAGTTCTTGGAGCACTGATTAATATTTCAGTACCTAGTATCTTAAACATTGCTGAAATGTATGGCGCTAATATACCACAGTCATATAAAGGAATTGGTATTGTAACAGGTGCATTATTGGGTTGTAAAATAACTATGAGAGAAATAGGATACTATAAACAAAATGCAATTAGAAATAGTCCATATGCATACATTTACCATGCACAAGAAAATGGAATTATTCATAAGTTCTGATTATAGCTATATACTATATATAATCTATTCGTTAAACATAGGTTATCATGAATAAACAAATCACTTTTCAGTTATCATGTACCCTAAAATGTTTGTCGTGAACTTCTGTATATTTATTTTCGATTTTGGATAAATATTTATTATATTCACGATTAGACAAAGCACCCATACCATATAACCATAACAACTTATCTTTCATTTCCGGCTTAAAATATCCTAAACGATCACCGTTAAAAGTATCTATCTGACTATCAAGCATCCGCTTAAGTCTTTTTTTCATATTACCTCCATAAGGAGAGAAGGCGGTATTTCTTCACCCATGTTTAGTCTATTCAATTAAGAATACTGAATCAAGTTCCACCATCTAAAGCCACATACCGCCTTTTAACATTTTTAACCAATTATTAATGATTTCATATTGACTTTCATAACCAAAATGCTATAATTAATCTGTTATATACAAATACCGAGTATTGCAGTACCCGGATAAAAAACCCTTATTAAATTATCAATGTTCAAATGCCATTTTTTTCATTAAGGACTTATTACTTAAGTCACTATGAGTGCTATCACCCATCTATAAAGGTGCTAGCACCTTTAACTATTTTTTATATTAACATAAGTGCTATCACTTTGCAAGCACTATTTTAGTTTTTTATGGAGGATATTATGCCGAGCAGTAAACCACAATTTTTAATAAGAACAGAACAAGAAATTCTTGATAAAATAGCCTATATAGCAGAAGAAAATGAAAGAAGCAGTACTCAAGAAATTGTATATCTTATGAAAAAAAGAATAAAAGAATATGAAGAAAAATTTGGAGAAATTAAAACAGATAAAAAATAGCCTGAACGGATCCGACACAAACCATCGGAAACGTCAGGCTATTTTTTTATTGATCCTGTATCATTAATTCTAATTCAGCTATCGATCTGAAAATAGGATAGAACTGCTGAGGAACTACAGCATTACCTAAACATTTAATTCGGTCCAATGCTCCGGGAACCCCATGATAATTTCGCAATAATTTGGGTTCAAATAAATTGGATCTTCTGGACCATTCCGCAGCTTCTCCGCAGGATTCGAATTTTTGTTTTCCCTGGATCCAATATATCTGTTCCTGGCACAATCTCTCCAGTCGCTTTCTGTCAAGGTTGGAATTAATCGTTCCTTTACCGCCTGTGATAATCCCATACTGTGTTTTGTTCCATTCTGCTGTGTACTTTTTAACCTTCGATTCCATCCTTCGCTTGCTACTAGAGTGGGCAATAATTCCAACCCTTTCTCTGGGATGTATCGCTCCGACATCCGCAGCTCTGTAGCAACACCATCCAACATCATACCCCAAGTCGTCCAAGTCCCTGAGTATTCTTCCAAAGAACCGTCCATATTCACTTGAAAATAATCCCCGTACATTTTCAGCCACAATCCATCCTGGTCTAATTTCGCTAACGGTTCTCCTGAACTCCGGCCATAAATCACGTTCGTCATTAGATGCTTTACGTTTTCCTGCAACCGAATGAGGTTGACAGGGGAAGCCCCCTGAAATACAAGTAAGTTCTCCTGGCTTAATTCCTGTTCTTCTATAAAACTCATTTGCTGATAATTCATGAACATCCCTCCACTTATGTACATCCGGCCAGTGTTTTTCTAATACATGGTACGGATACTCTGCATATTCACATTGACCAACAGTTTCAAATCCTGCCCATTCCGCAGCTAAATCTAAACCACCTATTCCAGAAAATAATGATAAATGAGTTAATTTTTTCATACGTAGCTCCTTAAATAAAAACAAGTTCCTCTTTATTATATTCATCCAGTGATATAAACTGATCAGGATTATAATCCGATAACATTTCTCTGCATCTATCAATATATCCATCAAAATCAAAGTCATAATATACTTTCCGCAACATATCATCATGCCTTATCTTTTCTCTTAATTCAATAGCATCATTCATACTCCTAATCAAATTTTTCCTCTTTTCCTCCGGGGACTTAACAGGAACAACTAACATATATTATCCCTCCTGGTACTCATAGTACCTAATATTCATTTTATCTTTTTGGAAGTGTCATATAAGTCCAATACTTACCTTTAGCACTAATAAATGCAACATCAAAATCTTTTACTACACCATCTCCATCATGATTAGCTATACTACAAACTTTTGTATACTTATTAAGATGTGCATGATATCTCTCTATAAATTTTGCTTTTGGATATTTTTCTTTTACCATAGATTCCAAATCCATTTATTTATCCCTCCTGGTACTCATAGTACCTTATAAACTGTTCTTTTCCGTTACTATCAATGAATTCCTTTTCTTGTGCATGGACAAATCCGTCCTTACTTATTAAATCATCATGTAATTGTCTTAAAACTTGTTCTTTAGTTGTTCCATCTGGAATATTCTCTGAATCATACTTATTATAATAATATTCAACCTCTGGAGAACGACAGTTCTTACTATGCCAATACCTACGTTTTCCCTTTGTAAGAGCGCTTAATTCTTTCGTTATATACTTAGCTATATACTTTGATACTCTAGAGCTGTCCTTGACCTTTGTAGCAGTAGTAAAGCCATATTTATACTTACCTACATTATATATAGGCTCATTACCGGGAGATCGTTCCGTTTCCTTTGTAACGTGTCCACTATCAACGAATTGCAAACCCTCACAATTACTTAATAATCCATGAAAATGATATCTTCCGGATTTATGTAATTCTGGAACAAATATATAATGCATATCAGGACAATATCGATGATGCATATTACTAAGCCATTGTGAAAGCCTTCTAGTACATAAATTATAATCAAAACTATTAACCTTTTCTGGGTCGAATGTAATAGTAATAAACCATTCCCATTCATTACTACGACTATAATCCCAAAGTTTATTTTTTGACCTTCTTTTGCTACCTTTAAAACTATGTAATGCTTTTAAACGATAATCATTAATAGTTTTAGTCTGTTTTATAATCTCTTCCTTTTTCATACCCTTAAAAGGACTTTGAAATCCTACAACAACAGGCTTACTATATACAATTATCTGCCTTTGATTACCGAATACTTTTTCCTTTACGTTGTAATAACCTTCAATGATTTATCACCCCATTTCCAGAAATGAAGGTTAAGTGTAGCTATGGTCGAGTAGAAGAGAAGAAGAGAGCAGCACCCCATTGCCCTTG
>JAEZKD010000041.1 GCA_023415655.1 Bacillota bacterium
TGACAACAGGGAACCCTGGAAGAACATTAATAAAGTTTGCAATACCAATGGTATTGGGAAATTTGTTTCAGCAAATGTATAACATTGCGGATACCATCATTGTTGGTAATTATGTTGGAAAGGATGCTTTAGCAGCAGTGGGTGCGTCCTCCTCCATTATGTTTTTATTTATTGCAATAGCTACGGGAGCAGGGATTGGATCTTCGGTTGTAATTTCTCAATTCTTTGGAGCAAAAAAATATGGACAGATGAAAACGACCATTTGCACGGTTTTATTAACAATGCTTGCTCTTGGCGCCCTTGTCACAGTACTTGGTACAGGATTAAATCGTAGTATTCTTAGATTAATGAATACACCCGAAGAAATATTTGAAGAGGCTTCGGTCTATCTTCGAATTTACTTTATGGGTTCTATCTTTTTGTTTTTATTTAATACCTTTAACTCTATTTTTAATGCCATTGGACGTTCCAAAATACCGCTTGTCTTTTTAATATTTGCTTCTTTTGTCAATATTGGTCTTGATTTATTATTGGTCATTCACTTTAAGATGGGAGTTGCCGGAGTAGCCATTGCTACTTTGATTTCACAAGGACTAAGTGCGATCTTATCCTTTTTTGCATTGTTATTTGAATTAAGACGGATGAAGATTACAGAAGATTTTTCATTTTTTAAGTTTAACATCCTAGGGAATGTTAGCAAGGTTGCAGTTCCATCAATTGTTCAACAGTCCATTGTATCCATTGGGATTGTATTAGTACAAGCCTTAGTCAACAATTATGGACCTGTCGTAATGGCTGGGTATACAGCAGCAAGTAAAATCGATTCGATTGCAATTATGCCAATGGTCAATATAGGTAGTGCGATGTCTACGTTTACTGCACAAAACATTGGGGCAAATAAAACAGAACGTATAGGAAAAGGACTCAAAGGTGCACTCTCGATGGTTTGGATCTTTGGTGTCTTTATCGCAGTCATGCTGTTCTTTTTCGGAGAGCAATTCATCGGATTGTTCGTAGACACAAAAACCGACAGCGATGTTATCGCTGTCGGCGTAGAGTATTTACGTGTGGTGTCAGTATTCTATGTTATTATGGGAACGTATAACAATTACTCTGGTATTCTACGTGGTGCAAAGGATATGAGAGTATTCCTAATAGCAACTTTATTTAACCTTTTCACACGCGTTGGATTAGCTTACCTTTTAGCATATTTAAGTCCAATGGGACATCGCTCCATCTGGTGGTCAATTCCAATTGGATGGGCAGTAGGTATGATCATCTCGATCTATCGTTATCGTTCTGGTAAATGGAAGCCTAAGCTTGAAAATCAAACAGTGCATTCACCAGCAACCAATTAGGTCTAAAATGAGTCATTAACTGCCAATAACCAATCCCTGCAAGATTTTTTGCCTTGACCAGGTTTAATTTGGCTAAGATACTTCGAACATCTTCAAACCAAACCACATGTTGAACACCATCTTTGGTATAATTAAAATATGGAGACTGCCCAAGTTCATCATATAGAATTTGGGCATTGTTCTCATAAGCAATCTGAACAGCCTCCCTAAGACCAATGCTTCTTGCTCTACTGGTTCCCTTAACGAATGGAAGCGCCCAGTCATAACCGTAGTTCGCCATTCCAAGATGCAATTTTGGAGGCTCAATCTGGGTGACTGCATAATCAACAACTTCTTTGACTTTGTTGATTGGTGCAACAGCCATTGGTGGACCGTAGGTATAGCCCCATTTAAGTCAATCGTTAGTGAATATACGGGAATATTTCAAGAACGAAATTAGCGATATCGCGCTTATTTCTTGTATTCTTTTCATATTTGACATATATTACTTTCTCTAATACATCTTTCAAAAAGCTATTTTTTTGAGTCACATTTAAGGTTGGATATACATCTAGTATAGTCTCAATTTTGGGAATTATCTCAGCACTTGCTTTGGAGCGTTTCTGTGCTTTCTTCAGCTGATCCGATAGTTCATTCAGTTTATTCTGCATTTCTCCAATTTGCTCATTTAAAAATGTATTTCGTTGCATAAATACTTCAGTTGAATATACCCCTTTTTCCAAAAACTCGAAGGTTTTATTATACTGTGATTTAAGTGATTGCAGTTCTTCCTGACTTGCGCTTATTGAGAGCTCAATGATTGAGATTTCTTCCGACCAGTCTTTTATTACATTTAGCTTCCATTGGAAGCGAAAATTTTGAACCCAGTCTGCTAATGATTGTAGTAACTCTTTTTCAACTAGATAAAGAGGAGAAGATACATTATTACAATATGTATTAGGGCATTTTAGGGTATCATATGGATTTCTACTATTTTTACACATTCGAGTCATCATCTGGCCACATTTTTTGCAATAAACCAATCCGGTAAGGGGGTTCCTTAGCTTAGTTGCAGTGACTGTTGTTTTACGATTTTTTTCAATCAAATTCTGAACCGTCTGAAAAGTACTCTCATCAATGATGGCTTGATGGATTCCATCAAATATCATGTATTGTGATGATTTAGTTCTAGATTTCTTTAAGATACCGTTATCAATCCATTTAGTCTCTTTTTTCCACTGCCAACGTACTTTCCCTATATAGATTGGGTTCTTTAGGATATCACGGATAGAAGAAATTGCCCAAGTGTCTTTATGCTTAGGTTTAATTCCTAATGAATCTAATTGTTTACAGATTAGTGAAACTCCCATCTTAGAATACGATCCATCAGGAGTTTGAATACCATTGGCATATAAATCGTAAATCATTTTTACCACGGTAGCTTCGGAAGGGATAATCTCTAAAGTGTATCCTTTATCATTTGAGATTTTCACTTTACGGTAACCATAAGGAGCAGTAGAGTAGATGATTTTTCCTTCTTTTACTGAAGCAAGACGGCCCCGCTGAAGACGTCGATTAATTGTCTTATATTCACGACGGCTCATGAAAAGACCAAACTCAAAGTATTCTTCGTCAAATTCATTTCCAGGATCATATGTTTTCGACGGAGTTACAATCTTAGTATTGTATAGCTTAAAGGACTTAGCAACTTGCCCTTGATCCATGGTATCACCACGAGCAAGACGCTCAACTTCAACGACAAGAACTCCTTCCCATTTTCCAAATTCAACTTCACGTAGTAGTTGTTGCATCACAGGTCTTGCTGCAATAGTTTCTCCAGATACGATTTCTCTATAAATGTTTGTAACACAGAGTTGTAGGCGACAAGCAAGATCTGTTAATAGCTTCTCATGTCTGGCAAGTGTTTCACCTTCCCCATGTTGCTCAGCCTCAATATCTGCACGTGACTTTCTAAGATAAATGCAATATGGCATCTGATATCAGTCCTTTCTATTCATTGTATGCTGATTTTGGGCATAAAAATGCCCGGTAGTCTTGTCTTTTACCGGGTGAACTGATATAATTATGCTTGTCGAAGGCGATATTATATCTGGGCATCCAGTAATAGTATCTATATGAACAGCTTTAGTG
>JAEZKD010000005.1 GCA_023415655.1 Bacillota bacterium
AAAATAAAAGTAAGCACCCACCACCGATTGCAGAGAATGGAATGATAAATCTTAAATCATTGCCAAATAAAAGTCTCATAAAGTGTGGAATCATTAAACCTACGAAACCAATAGGTCCAGCCAATGCAGTCGTAGCTCCACATAATACGACTCCACCGATAGCCCCTAAGAGCCGAACGAGCTTTGGATTAACTCCGAGTGAAGTTGCCATCTCATCACCTAGAGCTAATGTATTGAGCGAAGGAGTTAGTGCAATTGCTAGTAAAAAGCCTCCGACAAAAAAAGGACTCATCAAAAAGATTTTGTCCCAGTTTGCTCCACCAATGCTTCCCATCTGCCAAAATCGATAATCATCCATAACTTGAGAATTAGGAAGCATAATAGTACTTACCACGGAAGAAAGGGCCGTACTAATTGCTGCACCAGATAATGCTAATTTTAAGGGTGTCATTCCACCACTCCCCAACGAAGCAATCAAATAAACGAGGACAGCTGTCACACCTGCCCCAAGTAAAGCTAGCCAGATGTATTCTTTTGCTGTACTGATTTGCAAAAAAGCCATACCACAGACAACAAACAAAGAAGCACCTGTGTTCACACCCAAGATCCCAGGGTCTGCTATTGGATTCCGTGTAATTGACTGCATCAAAGCGCCAGAGACTCCTAAGGAGCCTCCAGCGATTAAACCAAATACGGTTCTTGGTATTCTTGCTCGGATGACAGAAACAGCAAACGATGTCTCTTCACTTTTTGTGATTGCATCCATCATATCTGATACTGTAACAGTCCTTGCACCAAAGGCAAAGGAGCAGATGACTGCACATACTAACATCACTACACTAAATAATGCCGAGAGAAAAAGTCTTTTCTTACTCATTGCTTACTTTTGCTGCCGCTCCTGCTAATACTTTAAGGTATTCATCAATTGTAGATGGAATTGATAATACGGTTGGGTTACAAGAAGCTGCAAGTGCGGAATTATGACCAACCGTTGCAACGGCTCCATTTGCAACTGCTGGAATCTGTCCAACTAAAGTATCCGCTTGGAGTGCTTTTACAGTAGCTTCATCCCCATAAGCTACGATGATATCGATGTCCTTGACTAAATCAATATTCTCAGCACTGATTTCAACTGTAAAACTTGTTCCGTCCGACAAAGCCATAACACTTTCAGGGAAAACAAGTCCTAAATCATTTAAATATTCTCCACGAGGATCTGTTGGAAAATAAACATAGAAAGAACTTAAATCAGATTCATTGAAGTAAAAAAAGGCTGCTGACTTTCCTGCTAACTCTGGATAAGCGCTTAATTTTTCTGCAATCAAGGCTTCTGTCTGTGCAACCAAAGCTTCCCCTTCTGCTTTCATGCCCATACCTGTTGCATTCATAATCGTCTGATCTCTCCAATAAGTCTGCCAAGCATATTCTGGATATGCTACCACAGGTGCAATCATGCTTAACGTATCATACTCTTCTTGTGTAATTCCTGAATATGCAGCTAAGATTACATCTGGATTGGCATCACTAATTGCTTCAAAATCAAGTCCATCGGTGTCGCTAAATACAACTGGGTCTTCCACTCCTAATTCTTTGTAAGCAGCTGCGGTCCATGGAAGAAGTCCATCTTCATTTACCTCGCCGAAATTCGCTGTAGAAACACCTACTGGTACGACTCCTAGAGCTAAGACAGTATCTTGATTACTCCAAGAAATGGTAGCAACTCGTTCTGGTTTATTTTCTATGACTGTTTCACCTAATGCATGAGTAATGGTGATTGGATAACTAACCTCTGCATTGTTTTCTGTGTTGCTTCCTGTAGTGTCTTCTGGATTTCCATCTTCTGTCGTATCACCACTTACTTCAGAGTTTGATGATTCTGCTCCCGTAGTAACTGTAATGTTTGCATCAGATGTTTGATCTCCACTTTTCGCGCAACCAGTTACCAATAACATCGTTGTTGCAATCGCAAATAAACTCAATTTGTGTAGTCTCATAGAAAAGTACCTCGCTTCTTTTATTTTTGATTCGTAAATTCTGATCTAGTTAGATTTTTCTATCTAATGTTAGACGTATATCCCTTTAGTTAGTAGACTCTAACCTTTGCTTATTATAGATTACAACATTGGGGATGTCAACAGTTTTTTACATTACTTTTCCCTTTCTTCAAAATGTTTTTTAGACATAAACCTAAAGAAAGAGGGTATCCCCTCAAGTCACGTAATGACTTAAGAGATACCCTCTCTTTCTTGCGTCATAAGAGAGATCGGAATTACTCCCTTATGGTTTTTCTTATTAAATTCAAAATCAATGATCTTAACTTCCACCGAAAATGCTTTCTTCATGTTCTTCTCATTCACAATATCTTCAACCGGACCAAATTGACAGTCACCGTTATAATTTAACAATAATGCTTTATCTGCAATTTTAAGTGCATGTGCTGGATAATGAGTATTTACAATCGTCGCAATTCCCTGTTCCTTTGAAAGTCGCTGAATGGTTTCTAATACAATGAGCTGGTTTTTAAAGTCTAGATTAGATTCTGGCTCATCAAATACTAATAACTCTGGTTTTGCACTTAATGCACGAGCGATTAATACCATCTGAAATTCCCCACCACTCATACAACTGCATTGCTTATTCGCAAGATGAGTAATTCCCACCTGTTCCATTGCTTCCTCTGCAATTTTATAATCCTCCTTGGAAGGTTGTGCAAAAAGCCCTAATCTTACAGAACGCCCCATTAGTACCATCTCTAGTGCTGTATATGAAAGTGCTCCCCCCTTAGATTGAGGTACGTACGCAATTCTGCTCCATATTTCTGCTGTTTTCATCTCATGCAATGGCTTTTGATCAATTAAGGTTCTCCCTTTCTCCCAACGCTGTAAACCCATCATACATTTTAGTAATGTGGTTTTCCCCACACCATTTGGTCCTAAGATGGTAAGAACCTCGCCGTCTGTTATAGAAAAAGAAACATCGTGTAACACGGTTCTTCCTCCATATCCAAATCTTCCATTCTCCACTGAAAAATTCACAGCTTAGTACCTCCTGTTTTTCTTAATAACAATACAAAGAATGGTGCTCCAATCAAAGCAGTTAATATCGAAACTGGTATTTCGGCTGCCGTAGCTGCTCTTGCTACCGTATCGATGATAACCATAAAGGTTGCACCGACTCCAATACAAGCTGGGATGATTCTTCGATTGTCACTTCCGTAAATCATTCGAGCCGCATGAGGGATCAGTAATCCAACCCATCCAACCTGCCCGCACATAGAAACACAGGATGCGGTTACCATCGTAGATGCTACCATCACAAGAATTCGTAACCATTTCACATTCACACCAAGAGATTTTGCTTCCTCTTCCTGTAAGGAGAGAATATTTAGTCTCCAACGTAGAGCAAATATTAAAATAATTCCAATAATGATAAATGGAGCACCAATGAGCAGGCTCTTTACAGTAGCCCTAGACATACTTCCCATTAACCAGTACGTAATTGCTGGTAAGTCTTCTTCTGGATCTGCCACATACTTTACTAGGGATACTAATGCTTGGAAGATCGAAGAAACCACCATACCAGACAATACAATCATGATAATACTACTTTTACCGTTCATTTTACTTACGAAATATGTAAGTAGTAAAGAGATTAGTCCAAACGCAAGAGCCATCAACTGTACTGCAATCATATTATCAGAAAGTAGTAAACCTAACACAGCTCCAAAGGAGGCTCCGGTAGCAACACCTAAGGTATCTGGTGTTGCTAATGGATTGCCAAACAAGGACTGAAATGATGCACCAGCCACGGATAAACCCGCACCTACAAGTAGTGCCAGAAGAACGCGTGGTAGTCTTACCTTAAATAAGACTGAAAACACGATTGCATCCACTTCTCCCCCAGTCATTGCCTTCCACAGTGCCTCTGCTGTTTCAAAAAATGTGAGCTGATATCTTCCAATTCCAAGACAAAAAATCATAGTTATCAATGGAGCAATTGCAAAAAAGATTGAAAACATTGTCACATATTTTTTCTTCATGTATCTTATGCTCCTGCTGCTTCACGAGTCGGATTGAAGATTATTTCGATGTCTTCATCCGTTAATTCTACATTATAGAAGGTGCTATAATATTCTTTCATTTCTTCTTCTAGGTTGATATCTTCAAATAACTCTGGATGATTTGTTTTTGCTGACCATAGTAACATCAATGGTGTATCAGAGGAAGGTGCATACCAACGATACATTCCCAATGGAATCTTATAAATGTCACCTTCCTGTACTGCTCTAACAACACTCCAGTCATGTCCTTCAATTGCATTGTTTGTGAAGTCTTCCGTAATGTATGGTGCAAAATTAGATACATAGATCATATCTGGATCCCACTCATAAATTTGCTCCATGTTAACCTCTAAATTAGCTGCATCACTTCCTTGAGCCACATTGATAGCTCCTGTAGCATCCGCCCAGTACTGACCAAAGTGATTATTACCTGAAGTTTGAATCGTACCATCGCTATATTTGTAAAGATATAATACTCTTGGTTTTTCTAATGACTCTCCCGCTTCTGTAAGTCTCGTTTGAATCATATCATAAACTTGGCTACCGTATTCTACAATACCTTCTGCTTTATCTTCTTGGTTTAATACTTCCCCCAAAAGTGTTACCCAAGCTTCGAATGTTTCAACGGAATCGGAACCCCAATTGGTTGCCGAGAATGCTACTGCTGGAATCCCTGCAGACTTGTATTTTTCATATTCTTCCTTATTGCCATCACGGTAAAATACAACATCTGGTTTCATCGCCAATAGCTCTTCAATATTTACTTCTCCACCAGTCATAAACTCAGTCGAAATCTCTGAGATTCCTGAAATTGTCTGTGCTAACAGTGAATTTTTTGCTGCTGACAAAGAAGAAGCACTCATACCAACAATCTTATCTGCCGAACCTTCAAATAAGCAATATACCGATGGTAATGGAGTAATCGTTGTAAATGCAATACGATTAATTTCGGTAGGAATCTCTACTTCATTCCCAGCATGGTCAACAATGATACGAGTTTTACTCACTTGCGTCGAAGATTCCTCTACCTTTACTTCATTTTCTGTATTAGTAACCTTTTCACTGCTTGAGCTTTTCCCACATCCAGTAAGACAAGCCATAACCATCGCAGCTGCAAGAACACCAGTTACGATTTTTTTTCTCATTCTTATTCTCCTTATCTAAACGTAATAATATATTCTTAGGGAACCTTAACCCTTAAAACAATCCTGATTGATCCAATCATCAAAACTACTCCCGATGATCCGAGCAGTATCTTCTACACATACCTTACTTGATACTGCATATTGAGCATTTGGAAGAAAGGTTACTTGTCTGTCCTTTGATATCAGTTCCTTTAAGAATGGATCTGCAATAATCATCTGATAGCAATCTTTGTTTAATTCCTCTTTGATTAATCGTTCACTTGAAAGGTTCTTATCCTGTGGTAAGGTAAGCTTAGCTTCTTTTCCAAATAAGCATCCGACAGCAACCTTTCCTTCTCCATATACCTTTTCTAACGCAAGTCGAATTGCATTCGCACTCACCTGCTCACCTACAACTAGAATTTCTGCAGATTCGCTCGCAGTACCATTCATAATGCAGGACTCCTTCGTTTCTGCGACTTGCTTGATTGCATCAAAATAGTCCTTCGTCATTTTCTCCCCAACTGGAAGGCCACAAACATATGGAATTCCATAGGTTTTCTCCATGTATTGTGCAATGATTAAACCAGCTCTTGTCACAGCAAGATTTACTTGGGCAGAAGATGCTTTTTTCAAAGTTTCCATCGTATAACCCATGGATAGACAGGTTGTAATGGTATAGCCCTCTTTCTTAATTAATGCTTTTAAGTCTTCTAAATTCTCTCCAGTCGCAAAGTCGAGTGGAGTAGCTCCTACAATATTCACAGTACCAGAAATCATCTCTGTAGCAGGTGTAAATCTTTTTAGCAAAGCAATTGTAGCCATCGCTACACCTTTATCATAATAGGAGGTTCCAGTCGTATCAAAGCCAAGACAAGGAATTCCCGTTCTCTCCTCTAACTCTGCTGCAATCCCGTTCATATCACTTCCGATCACCATAGGGACTGGACTTCCAATCAAAGCCATCAAATCAGGTTTGATGTCGCTTGAAGCATGGATCATTTTTTTGATTAACTTCTCATCGTCACCTAAGATTGCATCAATTTCTCTAAGACCTGAACAAAAGATACCAGATTTGGAACCATACCAACGAGGCTCATCATAACCAGTATAATTTCCAGTACAGCCGGAAGCATCGTGCATCGCAGTCACTGTATTTAAGTCAAACAAAACCGACGATACTCCAGAGTAGTCCGCAGCAAACGGTGATAAATTTATAGATAAAACTGCCATACTACACCACCAATCCGTATTCATGAATCATGCTTTCTAAATCAACCTTAGAATCTAGGGCATGCTCTAATTTATTCATCAGACACTCTAAGCCATGATAACCAAACATTGTTTCATCGTTGAATAAGTCAACCACATAATCCGATCCAGCCAAATATGCTCCATCGACACCAATCGCAATGCTATCCGAGATTTTGTTTTCCTGTAATACTGCTTTGTGATGCATCGGCTGTACAATTTCCACTTCTGGATGTTCTTTGCACACCCATTCGTAATGTGCACGATCGGTAGAAGAACACTCCTGAGCCTGAACACGTACTACGTTAAAACCATACGTTAACAGTGCCTTTGCAAGCTCGAATGGATGAAACACTGCAGAAGCATCTACGATAATTGGTTTATCCCCAACCGCTTCTAACGCTCTTTCAATTGCAGCTTCTGCTTTACTACGATAGGAGGAGAAATCAAATTCTTCCTTGCCCTCAAACATCTCATCCATCTTCTTGTAGGACTTTTCAATTTCCTCTAAGCCATACACGACTGGAATATGGGAATATGGCATATCATGCTTTTCTTTCATCAATTCCGCCGCTTGACGTCCAGCTGGTGCGATGACTAAATTCCATCGACTCTTCGCCATATCCTGATACCCTTCAAACGTTTCATACTGTGTAATATGTCGTAATTCACTACATCCCTTACTCTTTAGGTATGTATGGATTTCGCTTTCCTTAGCAATTTCTACAAGATTACCAATGCAGTTAATTCCCTGATCTTTTTCTTCGCTCTTTTCAATTAAGCTATAAATGTTGTTTTGAACCGATATTGCAGGAGGTGTTTTTCCACCCTTGCTAATCGGATTCATATGACAAGAACGGAATTTCACGTGTGGATATGTTTTTGCTAAAGTTTCCTGTAATGCCTCGTGATCAGTTCCAATTAAATCGTCCAAACAACTTACAAAGATTAAAATAACCTTAGGTGTTTCTGGTAGGGATTCTAGTAACTCTCCTACCGCTGGAACAATTAAGTTATCATAACCGTTGATGATATCCGCTTGGGTTACATAAAGATAAGATAATCTATGTTTTAAATTCTGTTTTACTGCACTAATGGAACCATGCCTCCCACAGGCAAAGGGACAAACAAAAAGCTCCACACTTTCTGGAACAAGCATTCCCGTTCTAACAATTCCTCTACTTCCGTTCGCTGGGGAAGAATAATGTAGTGTATCCTCAAACTGGTAAGCCAACGTTAACTACCTCCAATACTTTTTCTGCTAAGTCTCTATATTCCTTGGCCATATCACAATCTGGCAATGCTTCAATGACTGTTTTCCCATCATTCTCTGCAAGCTGCACTGCTTTGTCACGAGGTACAATTTTAATAACCTTCGTGTCGTTTTCTTGTGCTGCCTGTGCCACCAATGCTTCTTCATCTTCTACGTTCTTGGAATTCTGAATAAAGCCTGCTAGCTTTGCATAACCTCTCTTGCCGAAATTTTGGATGGCATGAGATATATTCGTTGCTGCAAACATTGACATCATCTCACCAGAGGTAACGATGAATACATGCTCTGCATATCCCCCACGGATTGGCATTGCAAAACCACCGCATACTACGTCACCTAATACATCGTATAGCACGATATCTGGTTGATAAACGTCATAAGCTCCTAATTCTTCTAGCTTTTCAAACGCAGTGATAATACCTCTTCCTGCACAACCAATTCCTGGTGTAGGACCACCTGCTTCTACACATAACACACCGTTGTAACCTTTAAACACGATGTCCTCTAATTCAAGTTGATCGCTACCCTTTTCTTTGATCTGATCTAAAACCGTCGGAATTTTCTTTCCACCCATCAAGTTCTTAGTAGAGTCTGATTTTGGATCGCATCCAATCTGCATCACACAAAATCCCATATCGCTTAACGCTGCTGATAAGTTTGAAGTTGTTGTCGACTTACCAATTCCACCTTTACCATATACCGCTATCTTTAACACTGTTATCCTCCCAAGCTGAAATTTTTATTTTCAAGAACAAAGTGTGCTTTGCACACTCCCACGATTAAAATCTCTCCTAGCACACTTTATTCCCGCGCCGAGGGGGGTATCCCCCGAGTGTGCATTGTTGCCCTGTTTAAGTTTCTTATGAATTAAAAAATCAACTTCTCTGATTTTTTATCCTTTGTAGTGGTTATTCTAATGTTACTAAAGTTAGCATTCACTAACCGTAAATCATACTATCATGCTAGGATATAGGTGTCAATAGATTGAGCAAGATACCATTTATTACATATGTAGATACTGGAAATTAGATGTTTTTATTCGTTTTCTCCTAGGGTGGTTTGTGTGATAATTTCACCAAACCACCGCTTCTTTCTTCCCATGTTTAACTTTTACGTGAACAAGAAAATAGGATAAACTGTATCCTTACAAACCTTAATTTTGATAGTTAAAGTCAGGCTCTGATTGATATGGAAATGAAATTGCATCCTTACCTTCAAACATTTCTGTTTTTATACCAACTGCATTAATTCTACTATTATCATAAGTTTTATAATAATAGATACCCTTCTTTAAATCCATACAAGAACTATATAGTGTCATATCCTCGAGCCCATCTTGCGTAGTAACTCCACTTCTTACCATTTTTACATAGTCTAGCATATTAAAAAACTGAGCTACTGCTTTTTCTCCAGCGGATATCTCTGGTGTATTGGCTCTGATATACGCAATTCGAACAAATCTCGATACTGAAGCAAAATCCCCTGGAATTCCAAGTGTTCCACTACCAATTCCTAAGGACTGCAACTCTTTTTTACTCCATTTGGTCTTCTGATGATGTTTTGGTGTTAAGTAAAGGTACTCATTTAAATTGGTTAAATGCCAATCAAAGGTCGGATTATTGGTCATTACACCAACTGGATTGTCATGGACTTTTATGCCATCCACTGTTTTCTCAACCACAATCGAAGCTCCAGTTAGATCCGTTAGCATCCAGTGCAAGGTTGGTACTGGAGTTTTACTATTGATTGGTATATCAACTAACTCAATATTAGGAATTTCCTTCTTAACCTCTTCTACTGTTGTATAGTTGGATAATGCCCATTGAATAAAATCGTATGGAGCAATATTTTTCTTTCCACTTACTGGTTCCTTTTCAAAGTACGCATATCCGTCAAAATTCAATCCTGCACAAGACAACCCCTTTACATTCATAGCTTCTGCAAAGGTTACATGGTTATCAATGATAGTGCCCATACCAAGGATAGCTACAGCATTCGTAACGATATCCCCGGTAACCTTGTCTTGGTACTGATAATTTGGTGGTAAAATGATCACTCTTTGGTTAAATTGATATGCCAAATCCATATTTCGTCCAAAGTATATGGTATCATCTGATGTTGTGATAGTTAACGCAGTACACATAATAAACTCTCCTTTCCTTTTGGAAACAATCTTATTATGTCCAATTTTAAGGATTGCACATCCAATCTTGCATTCAAAAGTAAATCAGCTGCATCTAAGCTATATTTACAATCAAGAAATACGTTTCCTGTTCTTTTACTATATTCCTGATGCATTTTCTCAATTTCAAAGTCAATTTCTTTCTTTGGTTTCGCTTTCTTAATTACTAATCTGTTATGCTTCTTAAGATATGCTGAATACACTTGATGAAGCTTTCGCTCATATTCACAGTGTTGCTTTATATTCCCACAAAAGCTCTGATTGTGTGAATGAGTAAACGAGTCTTGAATATAGTGCATCAATCTTCCAAATTGAAAATAATTAAATAACCCCCACGTCTCTTTGTGATAAAGGTGCTTCATCACATGTTTTACATAAGGATAGCAATTGATATAGTCATGACCTGCAAAAGCCTTTCCCAGTAACATTCCTTGTAAATAAGTGATCAAATTAATATCTGGTTCCAGACAACCTGTGACAAAAGCCAGCTCCTGTAAACGGTTTACAAAAATAGCTTCTCCATTATAAATCATATATTTACTAAGTAACCAATGATCTTTTGTCTGCATAATTGTTTCCTTTCGCTCAATTTCATGAATGCTTTTTGTAGAATTACTACTATGCTTCTTGCCTTATACACATGATAGTGATTCCAAACAGTGTCCCAAAAACTCCTAAAACTATACTGGTGAAACTACCCATGTTATTGATAGAAAAAAGGCTATCCTATCCATATATTTGGATATGACAACCTTTTCTTTGATTCCGTATTCGATTTTAGCTTTAGGCTATGTTAAAGAATAATGTTGATAATAAAGCATATTTTAAGAGAACTCATAAAAGAGTTCTCTTAATTTACATTTTGAGAACTATTCAAAATTAAGTAACATTAATTTTGAATATATACAGAACTTGTCCATTGTCCCAGTATCCAATCACTGCAAAGATATAAGTTCCTTTGTCTGTAGGTGCTATAATTTTGTTATTATTACTTGGGTACTCTTCTGAACTTTCATTCCATAAAGAAACATTAAAACTTTTTGGCTTTTTAGTAAACGAAAGGTTTAAAATAGATTGAGGCTCAACCGTTATTGCATTCATTTCTTTTGCAAGTTCTGGTGGAGTAGGATAGTCCCATCTGTGACTGCTTAAAAGAGTGTCCCAACTAAATGGACATTTCATAACCTCTATCTTTGTGTTTTGATGTACTATCTTTAGGTCAGGTATTTGTGATCGATAGATGGTTATGCTTATAAATAAGGCAATTGCAATAAAGACAACTATGAGTATTTTTTTCTTAATACAGCACCTCCTATTAAAATTCAAAGTGGTTCATTTATTCAAATATATACCGTATAAATGAATAAATGAACCATTAAAACTACCCCCTCCTCTTACGAGAACAAATCACACTCTGAAGTACGATAAAGAAGCAAAGCATTCCTGCACGGGTAATCTGTGGCCACCAAGGGTCCTGACTACCGATTGCTGTTACAATTAACAATACAATTCCACTCGTTAAGACACCAAACAAAGTACCAAAGATATTACCGACGCCCCCCGTAAGCAAAGTTCCACCAATAATAGATGCAGCGATTGCATCCATCTCTAGTCCTGTTGCTTGCTGTACTGAGCCAGAACGCGTATGGAAAAGGTAGAGAAAGCCCCCAATTCCTGCAAGTAAGCCACACAACAAGTGAGCATAGAATTTCGTTTTCTTTACATTAATACCAAGCATTAATGCACTTTGTGCATTTCCACCGACTGCATAAAAGCTACGTCCAAGCTTCGTCTTTTTAAGTACCCAAAACATCACGCACACGATAATCAATGCTACAATTACCCCATACTCTAGCTTGGATTGAATAAATACTCCCTTTCGATTGACATCTCCTAAGAATGGAATCTCAATTCTTGCACCGGAAAGCTTTTCAAAGCCTGCGTTATCCACCTGAATCTGATTCACTTCTATTAATGCAACAAAACCTCGACCTAAGAACATTCCTGCTAGGGTGACAATAAAGGGCTGCATATTCAGATAGGCAACAAGAAACCCTTGAACCGCACCAAAGGTTAGACCAATCGCTAGTGCTAATAATAACGAGGTTAGGAAATTAAAATTATATTTATTGAGGCATACGATACAAGCCGTACAGATTAAAGCAGTGGATCCGCCGACCGAAATATCAATACTTCCTGTAATCATAACCACGGTCAGACCACAAGCAATAACAATCAATGCAGCATTTTCATTGAGAAGGTTAAAGAACATCTGGATTTTGCTAAAACCCTTATCTCCAAGGAAAACAATTGAGAGTGCATAGATTGCAACAAATAGTACAACCGTAATGGTTAATAAGAATGTCGTATCGGTTAGAGGTTCTTTCCTTTTGCCTATGTTTGGTGTCTCTCCAGCGACATTCACAACCTGATTTTTCTGTAATGACGACAATCTACTCACTCTCCTTTCCATTGCTTGTAGTTTGTAGGAATCCTGTGTTTTTTTTCGTAACAAAGCTTTTTTTGGTAATGAAACTTTTCACCGTCGGTGTTTGGATGGCAACCAGCAATATAATAATGACAGCCTTAAATACTGGAACCGCATTCGTATTGACATTCAGTGTCGTTAGCATAGAGGTCAATGTCTGAATCGTATATGCTCCAAGAATTGAGCCGGTCATGTTAAACTTTCCACCACCAAGTGAATTACCACCTAGGGCAACTGCTAAAATGACATCCATCTCAATGCTTGGAACTATGGTGTATGGATTCACTGTTTGCACTCTACTTGATTGAACAAATCCAGCAATACCGACACAAAGTCCCAAAATAACAAAGGTCAAGAACTTAATTCTAGCTGGATTAAGGCCATTCAATCGAGAAGCCTTGTCATTGATACCGACTGCCTTGGTATATAAACCAAGGTTGGTTTTTTTAAGGGCAAAGGCTGTGATTCCAACGACAAGAATGGTGATGAGGATCGGTGTTGGAATTGGAAAGCCTGGAATAAAATTACCATAATAAGAAAAGGAGGATACTGCCTTTGGCTTAAGTCCACCCATCGCCATAGAACCAATAGATCTACCTGCTGTAAACAATATCAAGGTTGCTACCATCGGTTGAATGTGAAACCTAGATACTAAAATACCGTTAAAGGCTCCACAAGCAATGCCAGCAAGACACCCAAGTAACAAGGCTACGATAATTGGAGCATGTAATGTGGTAGGCTGCGTTTCATTCCCACAGAGTACTCGCATAATGACTCCACCAACGATTGCTATGGTGGCTCCTACGCTAATGTCCTGACCTCTTGAGGAAGCTGTAACCAATGTCATTCCTATGGATAGAATCACAAGCTCCGTAGCATTGTTTAGGATATTGATGAGATTGCCGATCAGTACTGGATTCCCAACACTATCTCTTCCCAAGCTTATCTTTAAAAAGCCTGGATTGATAATGATATTAATCGATAACAGTAATAATAAAAATGCAATTGGAATAAATAAACGATGTTTGGTCCATGTGATCAAAACCGATGAAAAACGGTTGGTATGCTTTTTATTGACTTTGCTCATTCTGACTGACACCTCCCGCTATGGTATACATGATTTTATCCTGAGTCATATCCGTTCCCTTCAATTCTCCAACAACATATAAGTCACGCATTACAATCAATCGAGAACAAGTACGAAGCATTTCTTCAATCTCAGAGGAAATAAAGGTAATACTCATCCCTTCTGAGGCTAGCTTTAATACAAGCCTTTGAATCTCAACCTTCGTACCAATGTCAATTCCACGTGTTGGTTCATCTAGAATCAGATAATCTGGGTGAGTGAGTAACCACCGAGCTAGAATTACCTTTTGCTGATTCCCTCCCGATAAGGAATTAATCGGGGTATCTGCAGAGGCTGTTTTGATATCTAGTAGACGAATATACTCATTCGCAAATTCCTGCGCTTGTGCTTTTGTAAATGGTTTAAAGAATCCTCTCATGACCTGCAATGCAAGAATGATATTATCACGCACTGACAAGTCTCCAATGATACCATCTCGTTTTCGATCCTCCGATAGATATCCGATTCCATTCTTCATTGCTTTAATTGGTGAGGCATTATTTATATTCTCTCCCTTGATTTTAAGTTTTCCTCTGGTCACCTTATCTGCGCCAAAGATAGCTCTCACACACTCACTGCGACCAGATCCAAGTAAACCAGCAAAGCCCGTTACCTCTCCTTTAAACGCTTGAAAGCTAAATGGCTTTATTCCAGAGGTACTAGAAAGTTCTTCTGCCTCTATGATTGCTTCTTTCTTAGAATCACTATCTAACTGTATATCATTATGTAACTCAGCTAAATCCCCAAGTTCCTTTCCCATCATTTTAGCAACCAGCTCAACTCGTGGTAAATCCTTAATCAGATATTCCCCAACCAACTCTCCATTACGTAGTACTGTAATTTTATCGCATAGAGCATATACCTGATCTAGAAAATGAGTTACAAAGATAATACCTACTCCTCTACTTTTTAATTCACGCATTAAGGAGAATAACTTCGCAACCTCTTGTTCATCTAAGGATGAGGTTGGTTCATCAAGGATTAAAACCTTGCAATCCATATCTACTGCACGTGCGATTGCTACCATCTGCTGAACAGCGATGGAACAGTTTGACAACTGTTGTGTTGGTTTTGCTGGTATTCCTAACCCTTTTAGGATAGTTTCCGCTCTATTATTATTCTTCTTCCAATGAACCAATACATCTTTCGATCTTCCAAGAAAAAGATTCTCAGCTACCGTTAGATTTGGGCATAAGGTGATTTCTTGATATACCGTGCTGATTCCTAGGTTTTGCGCTTCCTGAGGAGACTTAATATGAACTGGTTTTTTGCTTCCTTCCAGATAGATTTCACCGGCATCCTTTGTATAGACCCCGGTCAATACTTTAATTAAAGTAGACTTTCCTGCTCCATTTTCACCCATCAGAGCATGGATTTCACCACCACATAATGTGAAATTAACATTATGTAGCGCCTTTACCCCAGGAAAGCTTTTGTATATATTCTTCATGGTAAGTACAGTATTCTGCATATGATAATCCTCACCCCTCCATTAAGGCATGTTATCCTGACATCATCGTGTCACTTCTATCATTTGAGAAAAGCGTGGTGCCATGATTGATGAAAATCAAATACTGGACACCACGCATTTTGATCAAACTCTTATTTCTATTAACGTTTCACAAACACACGATGAATTACAATTCGCTTGCTCGTGTTTCTTTCTCTTATTAATAACTACGTGCATCCACGATGGCTTGAGTAATGGTATCACAGTCAAACATTTCTTCTTTTACATAAGCATTCTTTTCAACTGTCTCACCAGCCTCGAGTTTATTAATTAGTTCAACAATACGTGGTCCATGAAGTGGATTACATTCTACATCAAGATTAAACTCACCAGCAAGAACCTTCTCAAGAGCCCATTTATTAGCATCGAAAGCGATAACCTTAACTTTTCCTTCTTTACCATATGTAATACCAGCTGCATCCATAGCATCGCAAGCACCACGAGCCATATTATCATTTTCAGCGTAAATTACATTGAATTCTTTACCAGAAGCGATCAGATCAGCAACTGCCTGCTTTGCAAGTGTTTCATCCCAACCTTTCATATTCTGGTTGAATACGATTTCCCAGCCATTGGCTGCTGCACCGTCTTCAATTGCTTTGGAACGACCAATCTGAGCGGAAGAACCAGTGTCACCACCAAGTACAACAATCTTGTAAGAATCAAGTGCTTCACCCTTTAACCATTCCACTGCCTTATTACCTTCTGCTTCGAAATCAGAACAAACCATTGCTGTGTAAAGATCTTCTGATAAATCAAGCTTACGGTCAGCCATAATGAAAGGAATTCCAGCTTCTTTCGCAGCTTTTGCTACATCTTCCCAACCAGCGGACTGAAGACCTAATACAATAAGATAATCCACTTCTTCTTGGATTAACTGCTGAGCCTGAGAAATCTGTTTTGCATGGTCACCCTCACCAAAAACCATCTTTAGATCAAAGCCAGCATCTGCAAAAGCCTCATTAAAGGATTTTGTATTCGCCGTACGCCAGTCTGATTCATTTGCATTCGTTTGTACAACGCCAATCGTTAACTTCTTACCCTCTTTGCTGGTTTTAGCGCTATCGTCTTTTTTACCACACCCAACAAATGCAAGTGCTAGAACAAGTACCAAAACTAGAGAAACTACTTTTTTCATTAAAATCTCCTCCATTCTTAGATTGAAAATAATTGGTTTACTAATTACTCAAGTCTACGTTATGAGTATATTTTATAAGAGAAGTTTCGAATACGGAAATATTTCCTAGCTTGGTAGTTTATTTTACTGAATTTTATTGTTTCTTGTGATTGGTTAAGATTTCTATGAAATATGTTTGTTTTTCTACGATATTTTTAATAGGTGCGCCCAATTCGATCTTTACTAGCATTCTTTGCTTCAAATACTTTGCCGTCTACATAGGAGAGCTTATCGATTTCTTCTCCGTGTTCTAAAGAACGTATGATATCTGCAATCAACTCTCCCTGCAAAGGATTGCATTCAATGTCTACATTGATCAGTCCCTCTTCCATCTTATCAAAAGCTTCCGAAACAGCATCAAAGGAGATCACTATGATATCCCCATTCACACCACAGGTTAACCCTGCTTCTGTAATCGCTTCAATTGCGCCAAAGGTCATATCATCGTTTTGTGATACTAAAACATCGATATCCTCAAACTCCTGCAAATATCTCTTCATGACTTCTTTGCCCTTAGCTTTGGTAAAGTCACCATTCTCCTTCGCAAGGATGTTCCAGTCATCATGAGCTGCAGCAATGTCCTCAAACCCCTTAGAACGCCCAATCTGAGCAGTGGAATCCGGTGTTCCCTCTAAGATAACGATATTGATGCCATCCTTATTATGCTCTGCTTTCTGATTTGTCTCCTTGTCTTTTTCTTGCATTGTGTCTTGATCTTTGTCATGTCCTTGTTCTATGTCTTGTCCTTTGTCTTGGTCTATGCCTTGGCCTTTTTCTTGTTCTACGTCTAGTTTTTTGTCTTGCTCTTTTTCATAATCTTTGGCTTGTTCTAAAAGGTCTGCATTCGAGGCATACTCTTTTTGATCAAAGCTTTCTTCTTTACGCTCCTTTAAATATTGCTCCAGCCAAAGTCCAGCCTTTTGTCCTTCCATATATTTATCGGTACCTACACATGCCACATAGAGACTCTCATCCTCTGTGTCAATCATACGATCTACAATAATCACAGGAATATTAGCCTGTCTTGCTTCTTCCAATACGGTATCCCATCCTGTTTCAGTCACTGGAGCAATCACAATATAGTCTACCTCTTGAAAGATAAAGCTTCTAACATCCTTAATCTGATTCTCCTGACTCTGTCTCCCATTAGAAAAAATCAGAGAAAAACCATTTTGTTTGGTAAGTGCATTCTGAATAGATTTCGTATTTGCTGTGCGCCAGTCAGATTCAGAACCAAGCTGAGAAAATCCTACGATGATCAGATCGGATTCTAACTCCTTCGTTTCCTTTACCTCATTTTCAACATTATAATCTAAGAGTCTAAGGCTACTACTAGCAAATATAATCAAACCAACAAATAACATCCATAATATGACTTTTATCTTTTTATTCATAGCCCACCTCAATTCGATCACTTTCAAGCAATCTCGCTGGTATTTTGATTGTGATATCGGTTCCTACTCCCTTTTTACTCTGGATTTCTAGACCGTATTGTTCTCCATAGTTTAATTTGATTCGTTTATTGACATTTGCCAAGCCAAATCCAGTGCTTTGCTTACTTCCTGGCATTATGATCTCTTTCCTTAGTGTGCTTAACTCCACTTCGTCCATTCCGATTCCGTTATCGATTACATGAAAGTAAAGATCATCTCCCAGTTTTTCACCTGTGACCGTAATTTTCCCCCTTGCTCTTAGCATCTTAATTCCATGGTATAAGGAATTCTCAATGATCGGTTGCATCGTTAGCTTTAAGATTTGATATCCATACAAATCTTCTGGGATGTTAATTTCGTAATCCAAAATATCTTGATAACGTGACTGTTGAATCTGTAGATAACTTTTGATATGTATTTCCTCTTCCCGAATCGTAATGAAATCTCTTCCTTTACTTACAACAATTCGAAAGAACTCAGAAAGTGCTACCACAATATCAATTGCTTCCTTGCTTTTATCTCCTTCAATCAACCATACTATGGTATCTAAGGTATTATATAAAAAATGAGGATTGATCTGTGTTTGTAGTAACTTCGATTCCATATATCTTAAATTTTCTTGTTCCAAACGTATGCTTTTTACTTGTTGCTCTAGCTTAAAAGCCATATCATTAAAGCTATCCGATAATATGGAAAGTTCGTCTTGATTGTCACAGGTAGTCCTCGCTGAAAAATCTCCTTTTGCTACTAAAGCTGTCTTATCACACAACATTCGAATGGATTTGGTGATGCTGTCTGTTACAAGAACATTTACCAAAAAGGAAGCAATGATAAAGGAAGATAGTGCTACAATCATAGTGACGATTACATTCGTAATTTGCTCATTTAAGTTCTGCCTGATTGCCTCAAAATCTTGAGTTTCATAATATATGTAATATTGGATTTCTTCTTGAAATAGTTCGGTTAGAATGTAGATGTCGGATTCTAGCATCTCAATATTTGCCTCATAATGGCCTGTTTGCTTTAGATTATCACGTATCTCGTTAATACGATCCTTTAGTGTGTCTAGATTTAATAGAATTCGTTGGATCCAAGCGAGACTTTCTCGGTTGGAGGTAATTCTTTTTAAGTAGGTAAAATTATCTCTTGCGTCCTCAATCAGTTGATAAGGGTCTTTCAAATCACTATTCTCATTGATTGACTCAAACGTCTCTGCTTCAACAACAATCTTATACATACTTTCATCCATTTCCTCTTTAAAGTTGAGGTTATAGTTATTTGCAGAGGTAATCCTTCGAACGATTGCATCATATGCGGTACTATATTTATGTAAAGCTAAAATCTGATACACAGAAAGTATGATCATCGGTATGATGATGACAGTCGCTACTAAAAAGAATTTTAACTTAAGTGGATATTTGATGGGTTTTCCATAATTATATCGAATCATTCTACCCCTTTCCCCTGTAATCGGTACTCGGAAGGTGTGCAATTCTGAGTCTTCTTAAAGATGTAACTAAAGTAATGAGAATCTAGATATCCCACCAAATAACCAATCTCAGTGATTTTATTTGAGGAACATCTAAGATAATCTTTTGCTTTTTCCATACGAATATCCGTAAGATATTCGGTAAAAGTCATTCCCGTTTCTTGATTAAATAAGGAACTAAAGTAATTCGGACTAACATTGACCTTAGAGGCAACCTTATTGAGAGTTAAATCACTCATTGCATAGTTTTGGTCCATGTAATCCTTGGCTTGTTCGATTAGATTCGCATATCTTTTTTGACTTTTTGCATTCCGCAGTTCAATGGCTTCAGTTAAGATCGTTCGATAGAATTTACGGCAATCCTCAAGATTGGAGGACTGACTCATCAGACGATTCATACTCTTTAGACTCTGATCAATCTTATCCTTTGGATACTTAAGACTTTGAAGAAACTTAATAATTGCTGAGTAACCATCCATCATAATGTAATGTCGAAAAAGGGTAGAGCTCATTGCACTTAAGGTGAAGCCCTCAAAATAACTTTCTACAAACTCATCCACATCATGGATTGTTCCTCTTTTTAAGAAATCATCAATTAAATCACGATCTAATTTCTCAAAACTCAGCTCACTCACATTAATACGATTAGCAATCTGTTCCTTCAGATCCCTTACATCGTTTGCAGATAAGAATTGATCCTTACTTTCAAAATAGCGCAAAGAAAAAGCCTTGTTTGCATCCAGATAGGATTGACGTAGGTCTCGAATCCGATGAACGCACCGGCCAATTCCTCCAAAATAATGTACCTTCTGACCACAAATACGGATGATTACACTACATAATTCCTTGGTTAATTCTAGGACCTGAGTTTCATCTTCCCCCAATAGTATAAAAGCCCAACCATCCAAGCCACGCTCAAACACTCTAATATTAGAAAATTTCCTCAACTCCTGCGTCATGATAGCTTCACACTGTACTACTTCATCCGAGTATTCATACATATCCTCTTGTAACTTGAATTGAAATAAAATCACGCAAAAAGCACTTGCTACCATATTGATACCAAGCTCCTCTTCCTGTTCCATGATCTGTGAAAGTGACATTTTCCCACTGACTAATGCATTGAAAAAATCCTTTCTCTTTTCACTTTGTTTTTGATATACGAGCATTTGGTACTGTTCCAATATCTGCCTTTCATTCCGTTCCTTTTCAATGGCTGTAGCAGCATTCTTTACTGCTGCCAAAAGCTTCATCGCGGTCACTGGTTTTAACAAATATTCACTGATACCAATATCGATGGCTTGCTGTGCATACCCAAAATCACTATACCCGCTGATAATGATGATCTTCAGCTGTGGCATCTCCTTTTTTAATAGCTTGCTTAATTCAAGCCCATCCATAAAGGGCATCTTGATGTCGGTAATCAAAATATCTGGCTGCTCCCTAATAATCATTGGATATGCTAATTCCCCGTCACTTACATCACCAACAATTTTAAACCCCTCTTCTTCCCAAGGAATTTTACTTTTGATGCCTTCTCGTATGACAAATTCATCTTCCACTAAAAAAACCTTATACATAACTCTTTCCCCCATGAAATTTATTGACGTAGCCGGTTTCATTGGTGCAATTCTATTTTATCATATTTTGGGGAATTGTTGTATTTATTTCTTATCACACTCTTATAAAGAATTTTACTCCTTAGCTCTAATTTTACTTCTTAAAATCAGCTATCTGCTTTTTCTCATCGTTTCCACACAAATCTTTTATTTTCTCTATATAACAACCTAATTACAAATAAAACGAATGCAAGAGAAAAGATGAGGTAACTCCATTGTTGCTGCATTGTAATCACAATTTTCCCTTTCTTTAAGAGTACTCCATAGGGTTCATACAATGCTTTTCCGATAGCATTCCCGTCTTTTGTGTAGATGGATAAATGGATTTGTCGAATGATACTTGTCAACTGCATCGGTGGAAAATAGAATAAAATGTTGCGCAAGCTTTCTGGATACATTGCATAAGGAAGGTAGGTCCCTGCTAAGAATCCACACATCATTCCATAAAGATTACCAAAGGTTGAAAATGATGTGGTATCCTTCATAAACTTTTTCATACAAATCAATAGTCCTGAGTTCATACAAGAAGAAAAGAAAAGAGTTCCAATGCTCTTTAAACATACACTCCATGTCATCTTACTCCCATAGGCTATGATAAAATATAGTTCTGTACCCATTGAGGTCATTACAGTAAAGAAAAAGGAAATGAAAATGCTACTCACCCAATATCCAATTTCCAACTGAAATCTAGTAACTGGAGCCACTAGAAAATCTCGCTGTGTTCCTACGGTTGCATCTGCAACACTTAATTGCATCAATCCAAAGCTAGTTGTAATACTTAATACAATGAGTAGACCACTCACCATCAAACGGTCAGTGAATTCTTTTACATAGGACGTCCCTAATCCAGTCGCTTGCACCGACTGCAGGATAAAATCTCTTAAAAAAATGATATACAATCCTAATACTATTCCAATGGACAAAAAGCATAACATTACATTCGTTTTATTCTTAAGAAACAGTGCCAAATTTCGTCCGACTAATATTTGCAATCGCTTCATAGTTTTAGATCCTCACCTAACAAATCAATATAAATATCCTGTAGTGTTATGATTCCTTGTCTTTGATATTCTTTTAGAATCCAATCCTTTTTCCCGCAAACTAAGATATGTCCTTGATTAATCATACAGATATGGTCTGCATGTATGGTTTCCTCCATGTAATGGGTAGAAAAGAAGATAGTAATATGAAGTAGCTGATTTAATTTTATTAATGCTTCCCATACTAGTTTTCGAGCGATTGGATCAAGCCCGATTGTGGGTTCGTCTAATAACAAAAGCTTTGGCTTTGACATCAAGGCTCTTGCAATCTGACAGATTCTCTTTTGACCACCTGAACAAGTACCATACTTCTTATCTACCAAGGTCTCTAATGATAAGAGGGATACTACCTCATCCATCCGTGTCAAAACCTGTTGCTTTTTCTCGTAATACAAGCTTCCTCGATAGTATAAATTTTCATAGACCGTCAACTCATGATCTAAGACATCCTCTTGAAAAACAACTCCAAGCAATCGCTTGATTTGCTCTTGTTGCTGATCCATAGCATAGCCTTCAATTACAATGCTCCCACTCGTTGGTGTTAGCAACGTAGATAGCATATTCATCGTGGTGCTCTTACCTGCTCCATTTGGGCCAAGAAAAGCGGATATCTGACTTTTCATTACTGAAAAACTTAGTCTTGATACCGCTTTTACATTGCCAAACTGTTTGCTTACGTTATCCACATCAATGCATGAATTCATATTATACCATCTACGTTGTCGTTATTATAATTTATTCGAAAGGTGTTCAGGTATGACAGTGTAGCTTAAGCAAATTCCATAAGTATGTGTATTACTAATATGTAAGATTGAGATTCTTTCGAAACAAGTGGTCTATTGTCAGAATATCTCATAATAAATATGACAAAATGATATTTTACTTGACATATTACTATCAAATCGATAAAATAATCCCCGTTGGACATATTGTCCACACAAAAGAAATTTCAATTGAACATTCATAGCATTGCCTCAATTGTAAACCGATTGTGATACGATACTTACATATGAGGTTCAATTGTATTTATGAAGATACAAGAGATTAAGGAGTTTATTATGAGAAACAAGAAATTTTTTGCATTAACTGCAGCTTGCATGTTATCTGTTAGCTTATTATTCACTGGTTGTGCTGATAAGAAGGAAGCTACTTCTACCGTTGTAGAAGGCACTTACGAAGCAAGTGCAGCTGGTAAAGCAAGTGATGTTAAGGTTACAATCACTGTAGCTGATGGAAAAATTACTGAATGTAACATCGATGCTTCTGGTGAAACAGAAGGAATCGGAACATTAGTTCCTGATACGTTAAATACAGCAATCGTAGAAAAACAAGGTGTTGATGTAGAAGCAGTATCCGGTGCAACTATCACTTCTGAAGCAGCTTTGGCAGCTTTAGCTGAGTGTATGGAACAAGCAGGTTTTGTAAAATAATATAAAATAATAAAAGCCTCTTAGATTGTTATCTAGGAGGTTTTTATTATTTTATACTTTATTAACTTTGATACCTTTAATTAAGTATCATTACTTAGATACCATACTTATGATCTTTTTGTTCCAATGTACGAAATCATACCTCCTGAAACATTAACTACATCATAACCTAGTTTATCAAGTACTTTGCATGTATTATTACTTCTTGACCCTGATCTACATAAAAGATAATACGTTTCCCCTTTTTTCAAGTATTTTTCAGGATGATCTAGTAATTCACCCATTGGTATATTTTTTGCTGTCCTTAACGAACCACTACTGTATTCATAAGGTTCTCTTATATCAATCAATTCCACTTTCCCAATAAGTGGATCCATATCATTGACATGTATGGCTTTGTTATTTTCTTTCCGAAATAAATCAAACATATAAACACTCCTATCTAGTATTCCTTCCATCCTTTAAAGGAAGATACCTTATTTTTTCTTGTCCTTTGTTATTTTATCCTTATTATAAGAATCTTTCAATTCTTCTTCTGTAACTTGATTACCTTAATTTTTTAATAGACTGAAACTTCCAATTGATAAAAGAATCATATCCTACGAATGAAGAAAGCTGTCATATCAGTTGACCGTTACCTTAGAAACTATAGTTTGTGTAGGATGCAAAAGTTATAAACTATATCTTTTAAGGTATCAAGTCAATCTGATACGACAGCTATTTTAATTATATTACATGTTACAAATTAGTTAGACATTTACACGGATTCCTGTTGTCCATAATAAGCATTCACACCGTGCTTTCTAAAATAATGTTTTTCTTGAAGTTCTTGTGGTGCTTGTGTTACTGCAGAATTAATAAGCTCGGTACGATATGCCATCTTAGCTACTTCTTCCAAAACTACAGCGTTATGAACCGCCTCCATCGCATCCTTCCCCCAAGTAAATGGTCCATGATTCTTACATAATACCGCAGGAACCGCCATTGGATCTTTGTTGAGACGATGATATTCTTCTACAATCAAATGCCCTGTATTCTCTTCGTATGCCTGATTAATTTCTTCTTGAGTCAAACAACGTAGACATGGCACCTCTCCGAATATATAATCCGCATGTGTAGTACCATAACAAGGAATACTTCTTCCTGCTTGAGCCCAACTAGTAGCATAAGAAGAATGCGTATGTACAATTCCACCAATTTGGTCAAAGGCTTTGTAGAGTTCTAGATGAGTTGCAGTATCTGAAGAAGGAGAATATCTTCCTTCTACTTTGTTCCCATGAAGATCCATGACTACCATATCCTCAGGTGTTAACTTCTCATAATCTACTCCACTTGGTTTGATGACGAATAAACCACTTTCTCGGTCAATTCCACTAACATTGCCCCACGTAAAAGTAACAAGACCATGTTTGGGGAGAAGCATATTCGCTTCATAAACCTGTTTTTTTAATTGCTCTAACATCTCTTTCTCCTTTATTACAATACATCAACTGCTGCATGTTCAATGGCTAGACCGGCAATGTAACGCTTCATAAATTGATCAAAGCCCTTCACATCATTTAGATCAGGAGTCATACAGCTTCCTGTTTGGCCAGCAAACACTTTTTGATTGAGATAATCTTTTAGCTTCTCTTGTTCTTCTTTCTGCTTCATATAAGTAGCGAGAATTGCAATGCCCCAAGCACCACCTTCTCCTGCTGTTTCCATCACAGAAACTGGTACATTCATCGCTGCTGCAGCGATTTTTTGTCCAACGCCCTTTGTCTTAAAAAAGCCACCATGACCAAACATCTGGTCGACCTTAACATTCTCTTTCTGGAACAATAAATCAAGTCCTTGCTTTAAAGCTGCCAAAGAAGAATAAAGATGAGTTCTCATGAAATTAGCTAAATGGAAGGTATCTTCTGCTTTTCGTACAAATAATGGTGCTCCAGCTTCCAATCCAGTCACTGGCTCTCCAGAAAAATAATTGTAGGATAGGAGACCACCACAATCAGCATCACCTTCCAATGCTTTGTTGTATAAAGTAGAGAATAGCGTATTCTTATCTATCTTTGTACCAATACATTCCGCAAATTCTGCAAACAGGTTCACCCATGCATTGAGATCCGAAGTACAATTATTACAATGTACCATAGCGACAGGCGCACCGTCAGGTGTAGTTACTAAGTCGATCTCTGGATAAACCTTAGAGAGTTCCTTCTCTAGTACAATCATCGCAAAGGCAGAGGTTCCAGCAGACAGATTGCCAGTTCTAACACCAACCGAGTTCGTAGCTACCATACCAGTTCCAGCATCCCCTTCTGGAGGACAAATTGGAATCTCAGTCCTTAGTTTTCCACTCTCATCCAAAAGCAAGGCTCCCTCTTTCGTTAAAGTACCTGCTTCTTCCCCTGCCATCATTACCTTTGGCAAAATCTCTTCTAGCTTCCAAGGAAAGCCTTCTTTATGAATCAATGCATTGAATTGTTGCATCATATTCTGATCATAATCCCCAGTATTACTATCAATTGGGAACATACCAGACGCATCACCAACACCAATTACTCTCTTGCCTGTCAACTTCCAATGAACATAACCTGCAAGCGTTGTAAGAAATGCAATATCCTTTACATGTTCTTCTTTATTTAAGATTGCCTGATATAAATGTGCAATGCTCCATCTTTGAGGAATGTTAAACTGAAACTCTTTCGTAAGCAGATTTGCTGCTTGTTCTGTCATTGTATTTCTCCAGGTTCGAAACGGTACTAAGAGATTACCATCTTTATCAAATGCTAGATAACCATGCATCATCGCTGAGAATCCCATAGAGCCAACCTCTGTTATCTCAACCTCATACTGATTTTTAACATCCATACTGAGATCGAGATAGCATTGCTTTAGACCCTTTAATACCTCCTCAAGTGAATAGGTCCAGATGCCATCTACGTACTGGTTCTCCCATTCATAGCCACCTGCTGCTAGAGGTGTTCCCTTTTCATCAATTAAGACTGCCTTAATTCTAGTCGAGCCAAATTCAATTCCAAGAGATGTTTTCCCTTCCAAAATCATCTGTTTTGTATCCATGCCATACCTCCAGTTTTATACTACTCTTGAGAACAACTATCGTTTATTCTACGACTCTACCATTAACGATAAAACACTTCACCTAACATCAAATCTCTCTTAAATTCACGAATCTTTGTATCCTTATCGATATAGACAGCTTCGATTCCCATTGCGCTCGCCCAATCACCCATCTGTTCAGCGGTCAAATCGTAAGAGAAGGCGGTATGATGTGCTCCTCCAGCTAAAATCCAAGCTTCTGCACCGACATACATATCTGGTTCTGGAGTCCAAAAGCTACTTGCAACTGGAAGATGAGGCATTGGTTTTTCTACCTTCTTACAGTTTACATCATTGATGATCAGACGGAAGCGATTGCCAAGATCAATCAAAGAAGTAGCAATTCCATGTCCTTCTTTAGATTCAAATACTAATCTTGCTGGATCTTGTCGATTGCCCATACTTAATGGTTGACACTTAATACTAATTGGACCATCTGCGATGCTAGGGCAGATTTCCAACATATGAGCTTGAAGAATGCCTTCTTTTCCTTTTACTAGATTATAAGTATAATCCTCTAGCATTGAAGTACCCTTTGGATTTTTGATATCACCTGTCATAATCTTCATCAAGCGTACCATTGCAGCTACCTTCCAGTCACCTTCTGCACCAAAACCATAGCCTTTTGCCATGAGTCTTTGAATTGCAAGACCAGGAAGCTGCTTTAATCCGCCCAAATCACCAAAGTGAGTTACGATTGCATGATAATTCTTATCCTTAAGAAATTGCTCAAATCCAAGTTCAATCTGTGCTTGAACTGCTACATGCTTCTTAAATTCTTCTGGGCTTCTTCCTTCTAGTAAAATCTCGTATTTATCATAATATTCATCTACTAATGCATTGACATCAGAGCCGGATACTGCATCCACACTTTCTACAATCTCATTGACTGGATAAGCGTCAATCTCCCATCCAAACTTAATCTGAGCTTCTACCTTATCGCCTTCTGTTACAGCAACATTGCGCATATTATCAGCAACACGCAATACACGAATATGACTGCTTTCTACTATACCAACTGCAGTTCTCATCCAAGATGCGATTTTTTGCATGACAACCGAGTCCGTCCAGTGACCTACCACTACTTTTCGTTCCATACGCATTCTGCTGACAATATGACCATACTCTCTGTCCCCATGAGCAGACTGATTCTCATTCATAAAATCCATGTCAATGCTATCATATGGTAATTCTTCATTGAACTGTGTATGTAAGTGAAGCAATGGTTTTCTTAGCTCCTGTAAGCCCAAAATCCATGATTTTGCTGGAGAAAATGTATGCATCCAGGTAATCACACCTGCACAATTCTCATCCAAATTCGCTTCATTGAAGGTTCCACGAATGATTGTATTTGTAATCATCGTAGGTTTCCAAACAACTTCATAAGGAAGTATGCCTGACGCATTGAGTCCCTCCACAATTTTTCTAGAATGCTCTGCAACATGATTTAAGCATTCCTCTCCGTATAAATCCTGTGATCCTGTACAAAACCAAAACTTGTAATCCTTTTTAAGTATCATCCTAATACCTCCTTCATATCCTTTTTTTAAAGTTTCTTCTACTATCATGGTATTACTTGTACGCTCATCCTTACAAGTTGTTTTTTATGTGGGTTAATAAGAATTTCTGCATTGATAATTTCACT